>NZ_JBBEGC010000007.1:0-179485 GCF_037401995.1 Saccharothrix sp. CCNWYY140 | reverse complement strand
ACGGGGAAAGAAACCGAGGCCCTTCCCGTGGTCGCTGCCGCTTGGCGGAACGCAAGAGCGTGCCGCCTTCGGCGGAAAAGCGGAAAGCACGCGGCGGCGAGTGGTGGGTCAGGCTCACCTGCGGCCGGCGGTACCGGGTCCCGACCGCATGCCAAGATCGACGACGCGTCACCCGATCCCTCACCGCCCACGACCAGTGACCGAGTTACGCATTACCCGTCTAGCGGTCCATCAGGGCGAACACACCCCAGCCGAGGTACTCGCGCTGGTACCGGACGTGCCGCGCGGGGCCGTTGCGCAGCTCGGCGCGCATCTGGTCCGCCAGCTCGTCGTCGGGGTTGGCGTCGAGCCACCGCCGGGTGTTCAACCACTGCGCGGCGGCGTAGCGGTCCCAGCCGTCCTGGTCGGCCAGCACCATCTCCACGACGTCGCAGCCCAGGTCGCCGAACTGCTCGACCAGCTCCGGCAGCGGCAGGTACTCGTCGACCGAAGCGGCGTGGCACGCCCGCGCGGTGTCCTCGTCCTCGGGCACCCGCCGCCAGTACGGGTGGCCCAGCAGCAGCACCCCGCCGGGCCGCAGGCTGCGGCGCAGCAGCTCGATCGTGCCCGGCACGCCGTCGCCGATCCACGCCGCCCCGATGCACGCGGCCATGTCGACCGGCTGCGCGGAGACGTACCCGGCGGCGTCGCCGTGCACGAACGACACGCGCTGCTCGACTCCCAGCTCCGCGGCGCGTTCCCGCGCACCGGCCAGGAACACGGTGCTGATGTCCACGCCGACCCCGGTCACCCGGTGGTCGCGCGCCCACGTGCACAGCATCTCGCCGCTGCCGCACGCCAGGTCCAGCACGGAGGACTCGGCGGGCAGCCGCAGCGCCGCGCCGAGCGTGGCGAGCTTGGCGTCGTCGAACGGGTTGTGGATGCGGTGGTGGCTCTCGCGGATGGTGAAACTGCGGTGCAGGTCCAACAGCGGGTCCTCCCCGGAGCGGCAAGATCGGGACCCGCCGCACGCTAGCCACACCGCCCGAGCCGCTCCACTCAATTGCGGCTGACGTGCTCCGGCAGCCGGGCGCCCACCGACAGCGCGCGCACCTCGTCCCGCAGCGCCTGCACCTCCTTGAGCACCTGCTGGTCCGGCGCCTCCGCGTCGGACTCCATCGCGCTGCACACCACGGCGATGAACAGGTTGAGCATGGTGAACGTGCCGACCAGCAGGTAGCAGACGAAGAAGATCCACGCGAACGGCTGCTGCACCATCAGGTCGCGCATCATGTCCGACCACCCGTCGCCGGTGGTGATCTGGAACAGCGTCAGGATCGTCGCGCCCAGGTCGGTGAACCGCTCGTCCCCGGTCTGCGCGAACAGGTTGTGCGCGATCACCGCGCCCACGTAGAGCAGCAGCAGGAGCAACCCGGTCAACGACAGCAGGCCGGGCACCGACCGCACCAGCGCGCTGACCACCCGGCGCATGCTCGGCACCATCGACACCAGCCGCAGCGCCCGCAGGATCCGCAGCGACCGGACCACCGACAGCGGCCCGGCGGCGGGCAGCAACGACACCCCGACCACGACGAAGTCGAACACGTTCCAGGGATCGCGGAAGAACCGGATCCGGTGCGCGTAGAGCCGGGCCGCCAACTCGACCACGAAGATCGCCAACGCGATGTGGTCCACCGCGCTCAGCAACCCGCCGAACGCGGCCACCACCGCGGGGGAGGTCTCACACCCCAGGGCCACCGCGTTGACCACGATCACCGCGATGATCAACCGCTGACAGCGCTTGCCGTCCACGACCTCGGCGACCCGTTCGCGCAACGCCATGTGTCACCACTCCTCGCCCGGGGGAACAACGAGTCCCATCGGTCCCCGCGCGCGACGCCTTGAGCCGGTTCACCTGCCCGAGTGATCAACACAGGGCTTTCCCGCCATCCCCGTCCGGCGATGGCGGGAAAGCCCGCGAACGCGTGTCAGAAGGTCACGTTCAACGACCCCAGGCGGCGCGAAGCGACCTGGGTCGGCACCCAGTCGACCTTGTCGTAGTCCGGTCGCAGGTCCGGCGCCTGCTCGCGCAGCACGGTGAAGCAGACGTCCGCCTCCATCCGCGCCAGGGCCGCGCCCAGGCAGTAGAACGCGCCCAGGCCGAAGGCCGTGTGCCGGTTGGGGGAGCGGGTGATGTCGAACTTGTCCGGGTCCGCGAAGACCTCCGGGTCGCGGTTGCCCGCCAGCATCGCCAGGAACACCACCTTGCCCGCCGGGATCTCCTGACCCGCGATCTCGACCGGTTCGGCGGTGACCCGCAGGATCATGGCCGCCGGGCCGTCGTAGCGCAGCATCTCCTCGACCGCGCCCGTCATCAGCTCGGGCTTCTCCTTGAGCAGCGCGAACTGGTCGGGGTTCTCGAACAGCAGCACCAGGCCGTTGGCGATGAGGTTCGCGGTCGTCTCGTGGCCGGCGAACAGCAGCAGCACGCAGTTGGCGACGATCTCGTCCTCGTTGACCACGCCCTCGGCCTCTGCGGCGACGAACATGCTGATCAGGTCGTCGCGCGGGTCCTCGCGGCGGGCCGCGACCAGGCCGCGCACGTAGTCCTGCATCTCCAGGATGCTGCGCTGGCACTGACGCAGGTGGTCCATGTCGGCGGGGGCGAAGATCGCCAGGATGTCCCTGGACCACGCCTGGAGCTGCTCGCGCTCGTCGGTGGGCATCCCGAGCATCTCGGCGATCACGTTGGCGGGCAACGGGTAGGCCAGGTCGCGCACGACGTCCATGCGGCCCTGGTCCTTCACCGCGGCCAGCAGCTCCTCGGCGAGCTCGCGGACCCGCGGGCGCAGCTTGTTGACCGTCGACGGGGTGAAGTAGCGCTTGAGCAGCTGCTGGAAGCGCACGTGGTCGGTCTCGTTCGTGTGCCCCATCCACAGCCGCACGGACTGGAGGAGCGGGCCGAGCTCGTCGCGTTCTTCCTGGCTCAGCCGGTCCAGGCCCTGTCCCATGTTGGCGGGGACCAGCCTGCGGTCCTTGAGGGCGGCGACGATGTCGGCGTGGCGGGTCAGCAGGTAGCCGTTGAGGGGCTCGACCCACAGCACGGGGCTGTGCGCGCGGAGCTGGTGCAGCACCGGGTGCGGGTCGGCCAGGAGTTCGGGGGTGAACAGGTCGAACGCGGGCGGCGCGATGGCTGGATCGCTCATGTCCGCAGTCTGTCCGAGCGGGGAGGGGCGGGGCGCGGGCCAGATGAGGGATTCACCGCGCATCCGGAGTAACCCGAGTCCGATTCACGTCTCTTCGGGTGGTTCGACGCCGTCCCGGTCCGCCCACTCCAGCAGCGGCTCCAGCGAGAACACCGCGTCGTCGATGCCCGCGTGCAGGTCACCCAGCTCGGCGAACCGGGCGGGCACGGTCGCGATGGTGCAGTCGCGCGGGTCCACGTCGTCGATCTCGTCCCACCGCAGCGGGGTCGAGACGGTGGCCTCCGGGTTGCCGCGCACCGAGTACGCGGCGGCGATCGTGTGGTCGCGGGCGTTCTGGTTGTAGTCGACGAACAGGTCACGCGGGTCGCGATCACGCCGCCACCACGTCGTGGTCACGTCGTCGGGCGCCCGCCGCTCGACCTCCCGCGCGAACGCCAACGCCGCCCGCCGCACCTCGGTGAACCCCCACTCGGGCTTGATCCGCACGTAGATGTGCAGGCCACGCCCACCGGAGGTCTTCGGCCACCCCACCGCGCCGAGCTCGTCCAACACCTCGTGCGCCACGTGGGCGACCCGCTGGACGCGCGAGAACGGGCAGTCCGGCATGGGGTCGAGGTCGATGCGCCACTCGTCGGGCTTCTCGGTGTCGGCGCGCCGGGAGTTCCACGGGTGGAACTCCACGGTGGACATCTGCACCGCCCACACCACGTCCGCCACGTCGGTCACGCACAACTCGTCGGCGTGCCGGTTGTAGCGGGGGAAGTGCACGCGGACCGTCTGCACCCAGGGCGGCGCCCCCGCCGGCAACCGCTTCTGGTGCACCTTCTCGCCGCTCACACCCGACGGGAACCGGTGCAACATGCACGGCCGCTCCCGCAGCGCCCGGACGATCCCGTCGCCCACGGACAGGTAGTAGCGCGCCAGGTCGAGCTTGGTCTCCCCGCGGGCGGGGAAGTAGACGCGGTCGGGGTTGGAGATCCGCACACTGCGATCCCCGACCTCCAGCTCGACGGCAGGCGACTGGCCCATACGCCGAACCTAACCCGAAACCGCCGCCGCCACAGCGAAACCGCCCGCGGGGGCGGCGGCGGGAGGCAGCGGGGGAGTCGGCCGGAGGGGGTCGGCCGGAGGGGGTCGGCCGGAGGGGGTCGGCCGGAGGGGGTCGGCCGGAGGGGGTCGGCCGGGAGGGGGTCGGCCGGGAGGGGGTCGGCCGGGAGGGGGTCGGCCGGGAGGGGGCGGCCGGGAGGGTCGGCCCGGGAGGAGTCGGCCCGGGAGGAGTCGGCCCGGGAGGAGTCGGCCGGAGGGAGTCGTCGGGAGAGACCGGCGGCGGGGGGAGTCAGCGGGGGAGACCGGCGGCGTGGGGAGGCACGCCGCCGGTCCCACGCGGTCAGCGCGCCGGGACGCGGAGGGCGACGAGGAACGCCCCCAACGACACCACCGCGCCGACCACCGGTACGGCGGCCACGGAGGCGGCCGAGGCCACCGTGCCGCCGAGCACTCCAGCCCCCGCGATGCCCAGGTAGATCGCCGACGCGTTGAGCGCCAACACCACCCCGGCCACCTCCGGACGCGCCTCCACCAGCAGCGCGGCCAACGGCGGGTTGAACGCCCAGAACAACCCGCCCCACACGACCATCACCACCGCCGCGCCGGCGGGGGACGCCAGAGCCGACGGCAGCACCGCGAGCACCACCGCGGTCCCACCCAACGCGACCAGCAGCGGCCCGCGCGGCCCGAACCGATCCGTCGCCACCCCGCCCACCACGTTCCCCACGACCCCGCCGACCCCGTACGCGGCCAACAGCCACGGCGTGGGCGCGGCAGTCAACAACGGACCAAGGAACCCATAAGCGGCGAACGTCCCCAGACACGCCAACAACGACACCGCACACAACCGCTGCACCCGCACATCCGCGACCACCCGCACCCGCACACCGATCGCCGACCTG
Organism: Saccharothrix sp. CCNWYY140; assembly: GCF_037401995.1. Taxonomy (NCBI): domain Bacteria; kingdom Bacillati; phylum Actinomycetota; class Actinomycetes; order Pseudonocardiales; family Pseudonocardiaceae; genus Saccharothrix; species Saccharothrix sp. CCNWYY140. Next base: position 174,351 of record NZ_JBBEGC010000007.1, on the reverse strand, counting down.
CCGGCCACCCGCACACCCGCCCCGGACCCGCCGGCCACTACGCCGGCACCGAACCCGCCAGCCACCCCCACTCCGGACCCGCCAGCCCCCACGCCGGATCCGCCGGCCACTCCCACGCCGGCTCCGGACCCGCCGGCCACCTTCGCGCGGTCGGCACCCGCCGCGGACTCTGCACCCGCCCCAAGCTCCACACCCGCCGCACACCCCGCATCCACCGCGGGCTCGGCATCCCGTGCGGTCGCCGGCACCGCGAGTCGCACCACCACGGCGGCGACCACGCACAGCACGGCCGTGAGCACGAACGCCGCCCGGTACCCGCCCCACTCCGCGACCACCCGCCCCGCCGGCACCCCGACCAGGGTCGCGGCCGTCAGCCCCGCAGTGACCACCGCGATCGCCCGCCCCCGTGCCTCCAGCCCATTCACCTCCGCCGCCACCGCCGTGGCCGCCGGCGTCGTCAACGCCGCACCGCACGCCGTCACCACCCGCGCCAGCAGCAACACCCCGAAGTCGTCCGCGACCGCCGCGCCCACGTTGCCCACCGCCATCACCATCAGCGCGGCCACCAGCAGCGCCCGCCGCCCCACCCGAGCCGTCGCGACCGCGAGCAGCGGCGACCCGACCGCGTAGGCCAGGGCGAACACCGTGATCACCTGCCCGGCCACGCCGAGTGTCACCCCGAATGCGCCGGCGACCTCGCTCAGCACGGCGGCCACGACGTACCCGCTGGTGCCCGCCGCCACCGTGGCGGCGGCGAGTGCCCAGGTCCGACCCGTGACCGCCATCCGAGGCCCCTCTCCGCGCAAGACGACCACCACGGTCGTCCGCGAGGAGCCGCGAAACATCGGTCGGGTGACGGAGAAGGGTTGCCGGGTGTGGCCGCGATCACCTACCGTCGAGTAAAGGTGAATCGGATTCGCGTACTCGGGGAGCGGCGCATGAGGTCGACCGTCACGTCCGTGCTCGCCTGTCTCGCGGGTGTCCTGGTGCTCTCTGGGCTGCCCGTCGCGCAGGCCGCGCCCGAGCCGTACCTGGTCGGCCGCGGCATCTCCGACGTCACCGGCCCCGCCGCTGAGAACGGCATGATGGGCTACTCGAAGTTCGACCAGAAGACCACCGGCATCCACCAGCGCCAGCGCTCCCGCGCGTACGTCGTAGTTGACCGGTCGTCTACCAAGCGCGTCGCCTACGTCAACGCCGACCTGGCCATGATCTTCCGGGCCGTGCAGGAAGGCGTGCTGGCCAAGCTCCAGGCCCGCTACGGCACCCTCTACACCCGCGAGAACGTCCTGCTCTCCGCCACCCACACCCACGCGGGACCCGGCGGCTACTCGCACAACCTCGCCTACAACCTGTCGATCCTGGGCATGCAGCCGCAGACCCTGGCCGCGGTCACCGACGGCATCGTCGAATCCGTCGTCGAGGCGCACGAAGACCTCAAGCCCGGCTCCCTGTCCGTGGGCCGCGGCGAGCTGACCGACGCCAGCGTCAACCGCTCGCGCGTCGCCTTCGAGCGCAACCCCGACAAGGCCCACTTCCCGAACGCCATCGACCCGGCCATGACCGTGCTGCGACTGCGCCAGGGCACGACGGACGTCGGCGCGATCTCGTGGTTCGCCACCCACAACACGTCCATGACCAACGCCAACACGCTGATCAGCCCGGACAACAAGGGTTACGCGTCCTACCAGTGGGAGCACGACGACGCGGGCGTCCGCTACCTCGACGACCGGCCCGGCTTCGTCGCCGCCTTCCCCAACACCAACGCCGGCGACATGTCGCCCAACCTCAACCTGCGCCCCGGCTCCGGCCCGACCGAGGACGAGGTGGAGAACACCCGGATCATCGGCGAACGCCAGAACCGCAAGGCCCAGCAGGTCTTCGCCGGCCCGCAGACCCCGCTCGCCGGCGGCGTCGACTACCGGATGCGGTTCGTGGACATGGGCGCGGTCGGTGTGAACGGCCGCTACACCACCGACGGTCAGCCCGGCCGCACGTGCTCCGGCGTGGTCGGCGCGTCCACCATCGCGGGCAGCACCGAGGACGGCCCGGCCATCCCCGGCTTCACCGAGGGCATGCAGAGCCCGATCAAGACCCTGCTGGAACCGCTGGGCGTCGAGGTGCCGCAGTGGCTCAAGGACTGCCAGTACCCCAAGGCCTCCCTCGTGCCGACCGGCCTCGTGCAGGCCACGCCGGACGTCCTGCCCCTCCAGATCGTCAAGCTCGGCGGGCTGCACCTGGTCGCCGTGCCCGGCGAGGTGACCATCGTGGCCGGCCTGCGCATCCGCCGGTCCGTCGCGGCGGAGCTGGGCGTGCCGCTGGAGGACGTCCTGATCCAGGGCTACGCCAACGACTACAGCCAGTACGTCACCACGCCCGAGGAGTACGACCTCCAGCAGTACGAGGGCGGCTCCACCTTGTTCGGCCGCAACACCACCCCCGCCTACCAGCAGGAGTTCGGCAAGCTCGCGGCGTCGATGCGCGCTGGCACACCCCTCGCACCCGGCCCGACCCCCGGCAAGCCCCCGTTCACCGACCTCAACCTCCAGACCGGCGTGGTGTTCGACGACAAGGCCCTCTGGCACACCTTCGGCCAGGTCCTGACCGAACCCGCCCCCACCCACACCCGCGGCCAGACCGCCACCGCCGTCTTCGTCACCGGCCACCCGAAGAACAACCTGCGCCGCAACGGCACCTTCCTGGAGGTCCAACGCCTCGTCGACGGCACCTGGACCCGCGTGGCCGACGACGGAGACTGGTCCACCCGCTACCGCTGGCAGCGCCAGGGCATAGCGAACTCCGAAGCCACGATCACCTGGACCATCCCCGCCGACACCCCACCCGGCACCTACCGCCTGGTCCACCACGGCGACTGGAAGAGCGGCTGGACCGGCGCCATCACCCCGTTCACCGGCACCACCCGCCCTTTCACCGTCACCTGACCGACCCCGCCACCAACCCACCCGTCCGCCTCCCTCGACCCGCGCCACGGCCGGTTTTGTCGGTCCCCCGTGAGACAATCGAAGCGGGGGCCGGAGGCCACGCCCAAGCGCATCACCGCCGGAACGGACCGCCGCCGGAACGGATCGCCGACGCCGAGGGGGAACCCGGTGCACCCGCCGCTCACCGAAGTCGCCGACGCCCACGCGCACCTCCGCGCCGTCATCGCCGACCTCACCGACGACCAGGTCACCGCCCCCTCCCGCCTGCCCGGCTGGACCCGCGGCCACGTCCTGGCCCACCTCGCCGACGCCGCCCGCGCCCGCGCCGACGTCGTCGAACAAGCCCTGCGCGGCAACGAGATCCCGATGTGGGCGCCCGGCGAGCGCGACGCGATCATCGAGGCGACCGCCACCCGCACCGCCGCCGAGCACCGACACGCCCTGGACACCACGGCCACCCGCCTCGACCGCCTCTGGTCGAGCGTGGAGGACTGGTCCACCGGCCTCGCCCCCGCCGTCTTCACCCGGTGGCGCGAGGTGTGGATCCACCTGGTCGACCTCGACCTCGGCGTCCACCCCGCCCACTGGAGCACCGACTTCGCCGCCCACGCCGTCGACCTCCTGCACCGCCGCCTCCCCGAGGGTCACGCCGTGCACGCCACCGACGTCGACCGGACGTGGGGGAGCGGCCCGACGACCACCACCGGGGACGTGCGCGGCCTGGCTGCCTGGCTCGCCGGCCGTGCGGACGGCGAGCCAGGCAGCCCCGAGCTGGGACCTTGGCCGACCTACTAGACGTACTAGACCTACTGGAGCGCCTAGACCGAGATCTTCCCCGCGCCCGCACCCGCCGACACGATGGACTTCACGTCCGCCGCGTTGTCCACGGTGTACGAGTACGGGATCGCGGCGACCGACCCCGACGCCTGCGGCGCACCCGACCCCACGAAGAAGTTGTTGCGCTGCACCAAGGTGCCCGCGGGCGACCCGGCGTAGCCGACCAGCGTGGGCTCGTCGACGTTCTCGAAGTAGTTGCCCTCCACCAGGACGCCACCGTCGCAAGTGGACGCCACGCCGTACTCGTTGTCCCGGTAGTAGTTGTTGAACACGTGCACCGGGTTGCCGAACCGGACGCGCGGGTGCCGCGTGCCCGACCCGTCGAAGTAGTTGTGGTGGTAGGTCACCCGCAGGTGACCGCGGTCCTGTGAGCCGTTGTCGTCGCTGTGGCCCAGCAGCATCGTCTTGCCGTGGTTGAACGTCCGGTTCCACGACACGGTCACGAAGTCCGACGCCCGCTTGATGTCCACGGCCCCGTCGTACCCGTTGCTGAACGTGTTGTGGTCGATCCACACGTTCGTCGAGCCGGACTCGACGTTGATGGCGTCGTCGTTCCACCCGGTGAAGGTCAGGTTGCGCACGACGACGTTCTTCGACCCGCTCAGCGTCAGGCCGCACCCGCTGATCGTGGCCCCGGGCGCGCCGAGGATGGTCTTGTTCGACCCGACCCGGATCATGCCCGAGCACGAGAACGACCCGGTCACCCGGACCACCGCCGCGTTCGTGCCCGACACGGCCGTGGCCAGGCCCGACGCGGAGTTGACGGACACGGGCGTCGCCGACCCGCCCCCGGTGGTGCCGCCGTTCTGGGTGGCCCAGCCGACCAGACCCGTCGGCGCCGGCGGGTTGCCAGTGGTGGTGGTCGTGCTCGTCGTCGTGGTGGTCGTGGTGGACCCGGTGCAGGCCACGCCGTTGAGCGTGAACGTCGTCGGCGCCGGGTTGCTGCCCGTCCACGTCCCGTTGAACCCGAGGGCCGCCGTCGCGCCCGTGGCCAGCCCGGCGTTCCACGACGCGTTGGTCACCGTCACGGTGGTCCCGGACTGGCTGAAAGTGCCGTTCCAGCCCTGGTCGACCCGCTGTCCCGCGCCGAAATCCCACTTCAGGGTCCAGCCGTCGAGGCGGTCGCCGAGGTTGGTGACGACCACCTCCGCGCCGAACCCGCCCTGCCACTGGTTGGTGACCTTGTAGTCGACCCGGCACGCGGTGGCCGCGCCGGCACTGGCGCCCCCCACGAGCACCAGTGCCGCGGGAACCAGCGCCGCGGCGGTCGCGGCGACTATTCGCACGACCCGGCGGGAACGATTTACCTCAAGCGAACTCATGCACGCCTCCTTGCGAGCAAAGGGTGAGTTCATGCAGGTGAACGAGCTGGGAGCGCTCCCAGTCGGCACGCTAACGCAACTGTTTCGAAACCTGCAAGACCCATGCCGACATCGCCGCGAACGTTCACGTCACTGAACCGGCCGGCCCCGGCGGGTCACCGCCCGGAGTCATCCGCCTACTTTCGTAGGTGTGCCCGGACCGTTTGGCCGGGTTAACGTTGCGCCGGTCCGGTGGAATCGACCGGACCGGCGTCACAGGAATGTCACCGCGGGCATTCCCGGTGATTTTTCCTGCCGACATCATGCCAGTTTTGTCGAACCCTGCGATGAAAGCTGACAAAATGAAGATCCGCACTCTCGGCGCCCTCGCGGGCGTCGTGGTCGGGGCCGCCCTGCTGAGCCCCACCGCCTCCGCCGCGCCGGACTACGACCCGGCGATGCTCTCCGCCCTGGCCGCCGAACTGGGCACCACGCCCGCCCAGGCTGCCGACCGCCTCGACCGCGAGAAGGCGCAGGCCGGCGCCCTGGCCGACCTGCGCGACCGCGGCGTCTCCGTCGACGGGGCCTACTTCGACCGGTCCGGCAAGCTGGTGGTCAACACCACCGACGCCGCCGCCGTCTCCTCGGCGGGCCTGTCGCCGCGCACCGGTGTGCGCGGCGAGAAGGCGTTGGACGCCCTCACCGCCCGCGTCGAGCAGGCCATCGGCGCCGACCTCGGCCAGGTGCAGGCCTTCGGGCCGGACCTGGTGGCCGACCGGGTCGTCGTGACCGTCGAGCCGGACGCCCCGTCCGCGCTGGTCGCGAAGCTGTCCAGGATCGACGGCGTGGCCGTGGAACGAGGCGCGGCCCGGCTGGCCCCGCAGGCCGACGTCGTCCCGGGCCGGATCATGGACCTGGTGCCCGGCACGAACTGCTCGCTGGGCTTCAACGGCACCCGCAACGGCCAGAAGGTGCTGCTCACCGCCGGTCACTGCGTCATGGGCAACCCGGACATCCTCGACGCCAACGGCACCCACATCGGCAAGGGCATCGCCACCCGCTTCCCGTCGGCCGACATGGGCCTGATGTCGGTGGACGCCGAGGACACCCAGCGCGCCTACGTCGACACCCGCAAGGGCACCACGGTCGCCGTGCGCGGCATGTCCAAGGCCCCGGTGGGCACCTCGCTGTGCAAGGCGGGCAACACCACCGGGTGGACCTGCGGCACGATCTCCGGCTACAACTACACCGTCCGCTACTCGGGTCAGAGCACGTCCACCCGGGGCCTGGCGCGCTCCACGGTGTGCACCGAGGGCGGTGACAGCGGCGGCGCGTACATCGCCGGCAACACCGCCCAGGGCATGACCTCCGGCGGCCCGGCCGACGGCCACGACTGCGGCTGGAACCAGGGCTCGGGCGCGACCGGTTCCTATTCCTTCTACCAGCCGGTCGTCGATGCCGCGAACTACTACGGCGTCACCCTGCTGACTTCCTGAGTCGGTGCGGAAATGCGGTGGCGCGAGGGCGTGCCACCGCATTTCTCACTGTCGTTTCCGGCCTTGCGCGCGGAACAGCGCCAGCACGCGCAACCCGAGGGTCGGCGCCAGCGCCCCCAGCCGTGCCAGGCCCGCCCGGTGCGCCGGGACGGCCCGCACCAGCCGCCGCCCGTCCAGCATCGCCACCGCCGCGTCGGCCACCTCGTCGGGCGGCAGCAGGCCGCCGCCGGAGAACAGGATCGCCGCGTCGTCGTCGTGCCGGACCCGGTCGACCATCGCGGTGTCGGCGGCGTCGGGGCACAGCGTGTGCACCCGGATCGGGATGCCCGCCAGGTCCAGGTCGCCTTGCAGGCTGGTGCCGAAGTTCAGCACGGCCGCCTTGGTCGCCGCGTACACCGCCAGGCCCGGCACCGGCCCGTAGGCCGACATGGAGGCGATGTTGAGGATGCGCCCGCCGCCGCCGCGCATGGTCTCCACGGCCACCCGCGACCCGTGGACCACCCCGAGCAGGTTGACCTCGACCATCCTGCGCACCACGTCGTCGTCCAGCTCCCACACCGGCCCGGTGGCCAGCACACCGGCGTTGTTCACCCACACCGCGACCCGGCCGTGCCGTCCGGCGGCCTCGGCGACCGCCCGGTGGGCGGCGGGATCGCGCACGTCGGCCACCACACCGTGCCCGCCGAAGCGCGACACGACCTCCTCGACCACCGGGTCCACGTCGGTGGCCACCACGGTGTGCCCGCGCTCGGCCAGCCGCCGCGCGATCCCGAGCCCGAACCCGCGTGCCGCCCCGGTCACCACCGCCACGTCGCCCATACCCGCAGATGCAACCACAGGGCACCGGGCTCATTCGGCGAACCCGCACGTGGGAGCGGTGCCGATGGGTACACTCCCCGCTTTGCCCGATCGGGAGGGGTAGTGCGGTGGGGGCACCGGTGAGCATCCGCGACGTCGCGACGCGGGCGCGGGTGTCGGTCGGCACCGTGTCCAACGTGCTCAACCGGCCCGACCTCGTCGCGCCCGCGACCCGGGAACGGGTGCTCGGCGCGATCAGCGAACTCGGGTTCGTGCGCAACGACGCCGCCCGCCAGCTGCGCTCGGGCACGCCCCGCGCCATCGGCCTGGTCGTGCTGGACGTGGGCAACCCGTTCTTCACCGACGTGGCGCGCGGCGTGGAGGACACCGCCAGTGAGGCCGGCCACGCGGTGATCCTGTGCAACAGCGACGACTCCGCCCAGCGCGAGGCCCGGCACGTCGAGCTGCTGGCCGAGCAGCGCGTGCACGGCGTGCTGATCACGCCCGTGGACACCGACGCCCCGGTCCGCAGGCTGCGCGAACGCGGCCTGTCGGTGGTGCTGCTGGACCACGCGACCGACAACCCGGACCTGTGCTCGGTGGCCGTCGACGACCGCGCCGGCGGGCGGCTGGCCGTGACGCACCTGATCACCGAGGGCCACCGCCGGATCGTGATGGTCAACGGACCGGAGAACCTGCACCAGGCGCGGGAGCGGCTGGTGGGCGCGCGCGAGGCGGCGCACGTGGCCGGGCTGGAGGTCGAGGAGCTGCGGGTGCCCGCGCTCAACGTCGCCGCCGGCCAGCGGGTCGCGCGGGCGCTGCTGGACCGGGAGACCCGGCCGGAGGCGGTGTTCTGCGCCAACGACCTGGTCGCGTTGGGGCTGCTCCAGGTCCTGGTCCGGGAGGGCGTGCGGGTGCCCGCGGAGATGGCCGTCGTCGGCTACGACGACATCGACTTCGCCGCGGCGGCGGCCGTTCCGCTGACCTCGGTGCGCCAGCCGCGCGAGCTGATCGGCCGCACCGCCGCGTCCCTGGTGATCGAGGAGTCGATGGCGCCACGCGAACACCGACACCGCCACGTCCAGTTCCGCCCCGAACTCGTCATCCGCGAGTCCAGCCGCCGCTGAACCGCTCGGACCTCTGACCTATCGCTGACACTCTGCCGCCACCTCTTGCAGTTTTGTGCCGAACTCCAGTAAGAACCGAGGTAAGACCTCCGATGTCTGCCTCGCTTGAGGAGTTGACGGCTCATGCGCTTATCAACGGCGAAAGCGCTCCTGGCGGTGATCACGACGGTCGCGGCGACCCTGACCGCGTTCACCCCCGCGCACGCGGCACCCGGCGACAACCTGGCCTTGGACGACGTGTTCACCGCCCCACGGACCAGCGGTTTCCGGGCCGACCGGTTCGGCATGTTCATCCACTTCGGCCTCTACAGCGCCTACCGCGGCGAGTACCGGCGGACCGACGGCACGGTGTGCCGGGACGCGGAGTGGATCAAGCGCAACTGCGCGATCCCGTGGCCGGAGTACGAGGCCAAGGCGACCCAGTTCAACCCCACCTCGTTCGACGCCAAGGCGGTGATCGGCACGGCCAAGGCCGCGGGCCAGAAGTACGTCGTGATCACCTCGAAACACCACGACGGCTTCGCTGTGTGGCCCACCGCGGCCAACGACTGGAGCATCACCGCCCGCACCCCCTTCAAGCGCGACCTGCTGCGCGAACTGGCCGACGAAGCACGGGCGCAGGGCGTCAAGCTGGGCTTCTACTACTCGATCTGGGACTGGCACGACCCGGACGCCCAGCCCGGCAGCACGAACTACGACGCCTACGTGACCCGCATGAAGGCCCAGCTGCGCGAGCTGGTGACCAACTACGGCGACGTCGCCGTGCTGTGGTTCGACGGCGAGTGGGACGAGCAGTGGACCACCCAACGCGCCGAAGACCTCACCCGATACGTCCGAGGTCTGGCGCCGAACACGGTCGTGAACAACCGCGTCGGGCACCGGCGGGTCGTGGACGGCGACTACGGCACCCCCGAGCAGGAGATCCCGAGCGCCCCGGTGGACGGCCAGCTCTGGGAGTCGTGCATGACCATCAACGGCACGTGGGGCTTCGCCGCGTGGGACAGCAACTTCAAGTCCGTGAGCACCCTGACCCGCAACCTGATCGGCATCGCGGCCAACGGCGGCAACTACCTGCTCAACGTCGGCCCCGACGACAAGGGCGCCATCCCGGCGACGTCCGTGGACCGGTTGCGCGGCATGGGTTCCTGGCTGGCCGTCAACGGCGCGGCCGTGCACGGGGCGGGCGTGCCGGGCGTCGTCGCCCAACCGACTTGGGGCAGGGTGAGCCGCAACGGCAACCGCCTGTACGCGTCGGTCTACACCTGGCCCGCGGCCGGCACCCCGCTGCACCTGACCGCCACCACGTGGTTCCACGTCACCAAGGCGACCCTGCTCGCCACCGGCGCGGACGTCCCGGTCCAAGCCTCCGGCGACGGCTACGACCTCCGCCCGCCCGGCGCCGCCCCCGACCCGGTCGCGTCGGTCATCGCGCTGGACATCGTCCCCCGAACCCCCACTGAAACCGGCACCGGCACCGGGCTCACCGCGAGGTTCTGGACCAACACGACCTTCACCGGAACCCCCGCGGTCACCCGCCGCGACGCCACCGTGAACTACCACTGGGGCGCGACCGGCTCCCCGGCCGCCGGCATCCCGACCGACTCCTTCGCCGGCCGCTGGACGGGCTGGATCGAGCCGCGCTACAGCGAGCCGTACACGTTCACGACGATCTCCGACGACACCGTCCGCCTGTGGATCGACGGCAAGCAGGTCGTCGCCAACACGACCCCGCACGCGCCCACCGTCGACAAGGGCACCATCACCCTGGAAGCCGGCCGCCGGTACGCGATCACGCTGGAGCACACGGAGAACGGCGGCGAGGCGTCCATGAAACTCCTGTGGACCAGCCCCAACACCCCACAACAACTGGTACCGCGCACCCAACTCCACCCCTGACCCGCCACGGCCTGGCGGCGCGCACCCCACGCCGCCAGGCCGCTCGCCCCTCAGTGGGTGAGGGGCGAGCCGTACAAGATCACCTTCTCGGTCGAGCTGATCTCCGGGACCGGCTTGGACAGGGAGCTGAAGCGGGGGAACATCAGGCGGTTGACCAGTGGCGCGCACGACGGTTGCCCGGGGAGCCCGCATTCGGGGTGTTCCAGACCGAGGACGTGGCCCGTCTCGTGGGCCAGCGTCCACGGGTGCGACGAGTACGTGAGGATCGCGCCGGGCCGTCCCGCGGGGTGGCTGGCACAACCGCCGACGCCGGCCTGGTCGATCGCCTTGACGACGTAGAGGACGATCTCGCCGGGCTGAACCCCGTTGCGGTGCCCGAACAGGGTGTTCTGCTCCGCCGTTGTCGGCTGGTAGTCGCTGCACGCACCGACGTCGAGCGTGTCCATGCCGGTCACCTGGATCCGTTCGACGCTGACCAGGTCGACCCCGATCTCGGCCTGGGCGAACCCGGTCGCCGCGTTGGCCAGCTGGGCGTTGATCGGGTCGAGCGCGGCGGTGGGCTGGTTGACGACCTTGACGTGGACGCGCACCCGTTCGGTGCGCCACCAGTTGGTTCCGATGGTGCCGTCCGGCCGGATCCAGAAGGCGTCCAGGAGCGTCGGGTGCCGGCTGGTGAGGCTGATCGCGCCGGGCTGCGCGGCGTTGACGCCGCTGGCCGGTGCGACGGCCCAGCCTCCGGGTATGCGTTCGTCGAAGGCGTAGCCCTGGACCTGGTTGTTCGCTCCCACCCAGACCAGGTCGAACCGGCCCGGGGACCGGCTGACCACGTCCAGCGAGCCGGGTTGCGCCGCGCCGGGCCACGCGATGGGCCAGGGCGTCGGCCAGTCCAGCACCGGGTTCCAGACGGTCGTGCCGATCCCGCCGTCGGGGCCGATCCAGAAGACGTCGAGCTGATCGGGCCGGTGCGACACGGCCGTGAGCGCCGAGCGGCGCCAGTCCCGGCTCGACCCGACGAGCGCGTGCCCGGCCGGCGCGATGGACCGGCTGGGCCAGTTCGCCTGGGCGTTCCACCAGGCGGTGGAGACACCCCCGTCGGGCCGGATCCAGAACAGGTCGAGGTGGTCGCGGGTGCGGGACACGACGGTCAGCGCGCCCGCGTGGGCGTGCGCGACACCGGCCGGGGTGATGGGCCAGGGGGACAGCCAGCCGTGGCCGGGGTTCCACGCGGTCGTGCCGATCGCGCGGTCCGGGCCGATCCAGAAGACGTCGAGCTGGTCGGGGTTGCGGGCCACGGCGGTCAAGGTCCCGTGCAGGGCGTGGCGCGCGGGGGCGATGGAGAGCGGTGGCGCCCAGGCGACGTCGCCGACGTGCCACCACGACGTCGAGACACCCCCGTCCGGCCTGAGCCAGAACAGGTCGAGGTGGTCGGGGTTCCTCGACACCACGCTCAGGGCACCGGAGAACTCGCCGGGCTGCGCGGATCCCGGCGGCGCGACGGGCCGGTTGACCCAGCGGCCCGTGGCACCGGTCCAGGTGGCCGAACTGATGGCGCCATCGGGCAGGATCCAGAACACGTCGAGCGCGTCGGCCCGGCGGGCCACGGACGTGATGGCGCCGCGGGCCGCCGGACCGGGGGAGGGCAGGGTGAATTCCTGTTTCCAGGCGTGCGCGGTAGGGGTCGGGACGAGGAGCCCCGCGAGCAGAGCCAGGATCGCGAACGATCCAAGGCGTTTTCGTCGTAACACGGGCATGACAGCAGAACCTCCTAGCAGTGTCGGTCTTCGCGGTGGGACAGGTCCGGCGGGCGCGGTGAGCGCCTACCAGGAAATCGGGCGGGGCCAGGCGTAGTTGCAGCTGCTGTAGCCCAGCTCGTTGGCGCGCAGCAGCGCCGAGTCGTCGTACTTCTGGTACGTCCGGTACCGCTCGCGCGCCGCGTCGTAGTGACCCGAGGCGACCAGCTTGCTCATCTCGGTCCAGTACCAGTTGGCGTGGCCGTAGTCGGCCCAGATCTTGGCGGTCTGGTCGGCGAAGGGGCCGTCGACCAGGGATCCGCGGGTCTGCTGCCAGCGCTGGAGCAGGTCGACGCGCAACTCGCCGACCTTGGCGGCCCACTGGGGGAACAGTTCGCTGCTGTTGGCGTACCTGCCGATCTCGTCGATCCGCGCGGTGGCCGCACGGCAGGCCTTGTCGGCGAGGTGGATGTAGTCCCACTTGTCCTGTTCGGGGTCGTGGGTCGGCGTCGCCCGGACGACCTTGGTCGTGGTCCGAGCGGACTTGTCCAGGTCGCGGTAGGTCTCGACACCGAGGAAGCCCGCGATGCCCAACAGGCTCCCGACCAGGCCGAGCGTCGTCACCAACCCTGCGCGCCGCATGTCCTGCCCCTTTCCTCCCCGGTCCGGCGCGTCCAGCTTCGCGGGGCGGGGCCACGACGTCGTCCTGGAGACCTGACCGCGCGCGGCCCGGTAATCCGACCGCGGAACTCGGAAACCTTGGTTGCCACGACCGGCGGCGTGTAGATGATCTGTCAGGGAGGTGCCGACGTGGCGGGGCAGCGGTGGTGGGCAGCGGCGGCGGCATCAGCCGTGTTCGCGTGGACGATGGCCGTGTCGTGGCCCGTCGACGCCGCGTCGTGGTGGCAGGAGTTCCCGCCCCGGGTGGTCGGCCTCGTGGTCGTCGTCACCGGGCTCGTCGTGTGGAACCGGCTGCCGACCCCGCGCATCGGCGCACTGATGGTCCTCGGCGCCGCCGTCTACTACCTCCAGTACCTGCGTTCCACCGACGGTGTGCTGTTCGCCATCGGGTTCTGCCTCGCCTACGCCTGGATGGGCGTCGCCGCGCACATCCTGATGACCTGGCCGACCGGGCGGCTCAAAGGTCGGGTCGACTGGATCTACGTGGTGGCCTCGTACACCACCTCGGTCGGCACGCAGGTCGCGCGGTACTTCGTCGACGACCCGTCCCCGCCGTGGGGCATCGGCATCCCGCAGCCGGTCACGTTCTGGGGTGCGTTCGGCAGCGCGTCGGGCGCCTTCATGGCGGTCAGCGCGATCGTCATCGTGCTGTGGCGGTGGATGAGCACCGCGAAGATCCACCGCCGGCCGACCGGTCCGGTGTGGATAGGGATCGTCGCCGCGGCCACCTTCAAGATCGCCGAAGCGGTGGCCACCGTGCTGCCCACGCCGTTCGTGGTCAAGACGACGCTCGCCTGGTTGTTCACCATCGCGGTGATCGTGATGATCCCCTTGCTGTACCTGGTGCGGTGGGTGCTGCGGAAACTCGCCCCCGAGGTGCTGGTCAACCTGCTGGTGGACATCAAGCGCGACTACTCGGCCCTGGCCGACCCGGCTGCGCTGCAACACAAGCTCAGCAACGGCCTCGGCGACCCGACCCTGACCATCAAGTACACGCTGGACAGCGGCACGCTGGTCGACATCCACGGCAAGCCGGTAGGACCGGGACGGGGATCGACCACCGAGGTGCGCAGGCACGACCGCCTGGTCGCGGTGATCGAGCACGACCCGGCGTTGGACGCGCAACCGGACGTGATGGACGCGGCCGTGGCGGCGGTCGGGCTGGCCATCGACAACGCTCGCCTCTACGCGACCCTGCAAGCCCAACTGGAGCAACTGCGCGCCTCCCGCCGCCAACTCGCGCAGACCGCTGCCAACGAGCGGAAACGCATCCAGCACGACCTGCACGACGAGACGCAGGGCCGGTTCCACCGGATCCTGATGTTGTTGGGCAACGCCGAGCACGAACACCCCAGCGCCACCATCCGCCAAGCACGCACCGAGCTGGTCGAAGCGGTCCGCGTGATGCGGGAACTGACCCAGGGCATCTACCCGACGGTCCTGCGCGACCACGGTCTGGCCGCGGCCGTGGAGAACCTGGCCGACCGGGCCACCCTGCCGGTCGACTTCGCCGTGTCCGCCCAGCGCTGGCCGTACGACGTGGAGATCACGGCGTACTTCGTGATCAGCGAGGCCCTCGCCAACATCCACAAGCACTCGGGCGCGACCGAGGCGGGCGTCCGGGTGCGGGCGGAGCCGGAGCACCTGGTCATCGAGATCACCGACAACGGCCGTGGCGGCGCGCGAGGGCTCAGTGGGTTGCGCGCTCGCGCGGAGGCGGTCAACGGACACCTGACCGTGGTGAGTGAACCGGACCAGGGCACCACCGTGCGAGCCGTCATCCCGGGAGAACCCCTGTGCGCATCGTGATCGTGGAGAACCAGCGCCTGCTGCTCGACCTGCTCACCGACTCCCTGCGCAGCCGCGGCATCGACGTGGTCGGCCGTGCCACGACCCGGGAGGAGGCACTGCCCCTGATCGACGACAACGCACCGGACCTGGCGCTGCTGGACATCCGGCTCACCCGGGAGAAGGACACCGACGGCCTCGCCGTCGCTGAGGCGGTCCGCGCCCAGTACCCCGACGTGGGCCTGCTGGTGCTGTCGGACTACCTGGAGGCCGCGTTCGCCGAACGACTGCTGGGGATGCAGGAAACGCCGCACGCCGTGGGCTACCTCGGCAAGGAACGGCTGGGCAACCTCGACGAGCTGATCGACGCCTTCACCCGGATCACCCGCGGCGAGGTGATCATCGACCCGTACATCATCAGCAAGCTGATGGAACGCCGCCGGGTCGCCGACCCGCTGGAGCGGTTGACCCCGCACGAACGCCGGGTCCTGGAGCTGATGGCCCAAGGCAGGTCCAACCGGGGCATCGCCCACGAGCTGGACACCAAGATCTCCACGGTGGAGGGACAGGTCCACAACATCGCCCACAAGCTGGGCCTGCCGGAGAGCCGCGGCTCCCTCTACAACCGCCGGGTGCTGGCGACCCTGATGTTCCTGCGGAGCACAGGGTCGTCGAGTCGTGACACATCGTCCTGATAGCCGGTTCCGCCGACCCCCAACCCGACTCGACTTCTCCCGTTCACCAAGGGTTCACCCGACCATGCCCCGTTCGAGCGTCAAACGAGTCGAACGGGATGCAAGATCGCGAGCGACTGGGGACGAGGGGGTAGGCCGTGAAGCGCCGGTTGTCCATCGGCTTGGCCGTGGTGCTGTTGCTCGCCGTCGTGGCGGTGGTGGTCTGGGGCCGGGACGACGAGCCTCAGGTCGAGTTGACCACAGTCCGGGGCGTGATCGGCTCCGAGAAGCAGGCGTTCTTCACCGACCCGCGCGTGGTCGAGGCCTTCGCCAAGCACAAGCTCAAGGTCGAGGTGGACACCGCCGGTTCCCGGCAGATCGCCACCACCGTCGACCTGGGCAAGTACGAGTTCGCCTTCCCCTCCTCCTCGCCCGCCGCGCAGAAGATCCAGCGCGACCGCAAGGTCACCACGGTGCACACGCCGTTCCAGTCGCCGATGGCGGTCGCGACCTTCGAGCCCATCGTCCAGCTCCTCGAAGCCAACGGCGCGGTGCGCAAGGGCGTGGGGGACTACCAGGTGCTCGACATCGCCAAGTACCTGGAGCTGTCCGACAAGCGCTGGGACCAGCTGCCGGGCAACACCGCCTACCCGGCCCGCAAGAACGTCCTGATCACCACCACCGACCCGCGCGAGTCCAACTCGGCCGCCATGTACCTGGCGATCGTGTCGTTCGTCGCCAACGGCAACGCGGTGGTCAGCAGCGCCGAGCAGGAGGCGCGGGTGCTGCCGCGCATCGCCAAGCTCTTCCTCGACCAGGGCTACACCCAGAACAGCACCGAGGGACCCTGGGAGGACTACCTGTCCGCCGGCATGGGCAAGACGCCGATGGCGCTGGTCTACGAGTCGCAGTACGTAGACCGCCTGATCCGCGCCGACGGCTCGATCCGCCCGGACATGCGCATGCTCTACACGGCCCCGACCGTGTACTCCAAGCACACGCTGATCCCGTTGTCCGCCAACGGGGACCGGGTGGGCCAGCTGCTGGCCACCGACCCGGACCTGGGTCGGCTCGCCGCGACCTTCGGGTTCCGCACCACCAACCCGAAGCTGTTCGCCGAGGTCGCGCAGGGCAAGGCGCCGGCGGACCTGGTGGACGCCGTCGAGCCCCCGTCGTTCGAGACGCTCGAACGGCTGCTCGACGAGGTGAAGAAGCAGTACTGACATGACCGACCCCACCCCGCACCCCGTCGAACCGGTCACGGCCGAGAGCGCCGTCGGACTGGTCGCGCTCGACCCGCGGACCCGCGAGGACATCGACCGCCGCGCCGAGGAGTTCGCCGAGCGGCTGCAAGCGCTGGACGTCCGGTCACCGCAGTTCGCCGACCGGTTGGAGGAGCTGCTGGCCGTCGGCGAGGCGGACATGCGCACGGCCGCCGGGGTGGCGCGCACCCTGCTCGACCGCGCGGTCACCGAGCACTCCGCGCCGCGCAACCCCGTGACCACGACCCTGGCCGGCCTGCGCCGCACGGTCAACGAACTCGACCCGGCGAAGCTGCCGCTCACCGGCCGCAAGCTGCTCGGCCTGTTCCCGGCGGCCGGGGCGGCGAAGAAAGCCCTGGACCGCTACCAGGCCGCCCACGAGCCCGTCCAGGCGCTGGTGCTGGAACTGCGGCAACGCCAGGACGCCCTGCGCCGCGACAACGCGGCCGTCAAGGGCGAGCGGGAACGGCTCTGGCAGGCCATGACCCGGTTGGCCGAGGCCGCCGCGTTCGCCGGCGCGGTGGACGCCGCGGTCGAGCGCCAAGCCGACGTGTTCGACCTGACCGACCCCGGTCGCGCCCGGACGCTGCGCGCCGACGCCCTGCACCCGATCCGCCAGCGCCACCAGGACCTGCTCACCCAGCTGGCCGTCAGCGCCCAGGGCTACCTCGCGCTGGACCTGGTGCGCCGCAACAACGACGAGCTGATCCGGGGCGTCGAGCGCGCGGTGACCACCACCATGACCGCGCTGCGCACCGCGCTGGTCATCGCCTCCGCCCTGGCCAACCAGCGGGACGTGCTGGACGAGGTCGCCGCGCTGCGCGCCACCACCGACGGCCTGATCCGCGCCAACACCGAGCTGATCGGCTTGCAGGGCGCGGAGATCCAGCGCGCGTCCAGCGACCCGGCGGTGGCCGCGGAGACCATCCGGGCGTCGTTCGACCGGATCTACGCCGCCCTGGACGCCGTGGACGGCCACCGGGCCGACGCGGTGCGGGCGATGGCGGCGACCGTGGAGTCGCTGTCGGGGGAGATCCGCCGCGCCGAGGACCACCTGCGGCGCTCGCACGAGGGGGACCGATGAGGAAGGCACTGGCGTTCGCGCTGGCCGCGGGCGTGGCGACAAGCCTGCTGGCGGCGTGCACGGACGACGACGCGAGCCCGGGACAGCCGGTCGGCCCGCCGGAAGCGGGCACGCTGCGGGTGTTGGCGGGCAGCGAGCTCGCGGACATGCAGCCCGTGCTGGAGGAAGCCGCCAAGGCGACCGGCGTGAGCGTGAAGTTCAGCTTCACCGGCACGCTGGAGGGCGCGGAGTCGCTGGCCTCCGGCGCGGTGGACGGCGCCTACGACGCCGTGTGGTTCTCGTCCAACCGGTACCCGGCGGCGATCCCGGAGGCCGCCAAGCGCCTGGGCAACCAGGTCAAGATCATGGCCTCGCCGGTGGTGCTCGGTCTGTCCACCTCGACCGCGAAGCGGTTGGGGTTCGCGGACCGCCCGGTCGGCTGGGCCGAGATCGCGGAGAAGGCCGGGCAGAAGGCGTTCACCTACGGCATGACCGACCCGTCCGCGTCCAACTCCGGGTTCTCCGCCCTGGTCGGCGTGGCCTCCGCGTTGGCGGGGGCGGGCAACGCGGTCGACGCGAACCAGGTGGCCGCCGTGACGCCGAAGCTGACCGAGTTCTTCAGCGCCCAGGCCCTGTCCTCCGGGTCGTCGGGCTGGCTGTCCGACGCGTACCGCAAGCGGGCGCAGGACCCCGGCACGCGGATCGACGGGTTGATCAACTACGAGTCCGTGCTGCTGTCGCTCAACGCCGCCGGCGGCCTGCCCGAGCCGCTGACGATCGTCCACCCCAGCGACGGCGTGGTCACCGCCGACTACCCGCTGACCCTGCTCACCGGCGCCAACGACGACGCCCGCGGCGCGCACCAGCGGCTGACCGACCACCTGCGCACGCCCGACGTGCAGCGCCGCATCGCCGAGACCACCCACCGCCGCCCGGTCGTTCCCGGTGTCGAGCTGGGCGCCCAGTTCACTGCCAAGGACCTGGTGGAACTGCCGTTCCCGGCGACCCGCGACGCCGTGGACGCCCTGCTGTCGGCCTACTTCAACAAGATCCGGCGTCCCTCGCGCACCTTGTACGTGGTGGACACGTCCGGTTCGATGGCGGGGGACCGGATCGAGGCTCTGCGCACCGCCCTGGTGGGGCTGACCGGCGCGGACCCCTCGCTCACCGGCCGCTTCCGCGGCTTCCGCAACCGCGAGGAGGTGACGATCATGCCGTTCAACACCACCCCGCAGCAGCCGCGCACGTTCGTCGTCCCCGAGCAGGACCCGCAGGTGGTGCTGGCCGAGGTGAAGTCGTTCGCCGAGGGTCTCGAGGCCGCCGGCGGCACGGCCATCTACGACAGCCTCGGCCGGGCCTACGAGGTGCTGGAACCGTTGCAGGCCAAGGACCCCGACCGGTTCCACTCGATCGTGCTGATGACCGACGGCGAGAACGCCAACGGCAGCAACTTCGCCCAGTTCGAGCGCGACTTCACCGGGGTGCCCGCCCGAGTGCGGCAGGTGCCGGTCTTCACGGTGCTGTTCGGCGAGGGCAGCAGCGACGAGCTGACCAAGGTCGCCGACATGACCGGCGGCAAGGTCTTCGACGCCCGCGCCACCCAGCTCACCGACGTGTTCAAGGAGATCCGCGGCTACCAATGATCCGCTACCTGGGCTCGACCAAGAACCTGGTCGGCTGCGTCGGCGGCCTGCTGGGCGTGGCCCTGCACCTGACCGGCGTGGTCGGCTCGTGGTGGCCCGTGGTCGTCGCGGGCCTGTACGGGGTCGGCGCGCTGCTGGCCCCGCCGGAGAAGGTCCACCTGGTGCCGGTCGACGCGACCACCGAGGCCGGCGAGGTGCGCGCCGACCTGGCCACCCTGGTCCACGACGTCACCGCGCAGGCCTCCCGCATGCCCGCGTCCACGGTGGACACCGTGCGCCGGGTCGCCGAGGTCCTCGACGACATGCTCGGCAAGCCGCAACGCCTGGCCGGCGACCCCGACGTCCGCCACGGCCTGGTCCGCCTGGCCCGCACGGACCTGCCGCTGTCCGTGCAGACCTACCTGAACCTGCCGTGGTGGCTGGCGACCCAGCGCGGCGCGGCCGACGAGCTGGTCACCCAGCTGGAGCTGCTGGAGGGCCAGGCCCGCCAGCTGGCCGAGCGCTTCTACGCCTCGGACGTGCACCGCCAGACCGACCACGGCCGCTACCTGCGCGACCAGGACGACTGACGCAGATGTCGAATTCCGGCCAGACACCGTCCCGCACCTCCGACGAAGCTGGGGCCCGCACAACCGGGGACGAAGGAGTCGGGCAGATGTCACAGCAGGACAAGGCGAAGCTCTTCCGCGAACTGCACACCGGCCCGGTGCTGGTGCTGCCGAACGCGTGGGACGCCGCCTCCGCCCGGCTGGTCGAGCACGCGGGCGCGGCGGCCGTCGCCACCACCAGCGCGGGCGTGTCGTGGAGCCTGGGCGCGGCCGACGGCGGCCACCTGGACCGGGAACCCGCGGTCCAGGCCCTGGCGCGGGTCGTGCGGGCGGTATCGGTGCCGGTGACCGCGGACGTCGAGGGCGGGTTCGACGACCCGGCGCGCACGGTCCGCGAGGTGCTGGCCGCCGGGGTCGTCGGCATCAACATCGAGGACAGCGCCGCCGGCCGCCTGCTCGACACCGCCGACCACGCCGCCCGCCTGCGGCTGGTGCGGGAGGCGGCATCGGACGCGGGCGTGGACCTGTTCGTCAACGCCCGCGTCGACGTCTACTTCTTCGGCGACCGCACGGTGGAGACGGTCCTGCGCCGGGCGGAGGCGTTCCTGGCGGCGGGCGCGGACGGCGTGTTCGTGCCCGGCGTCACCGACCCGGACACCATCGCCACCCTGGCCCGCGGTCTCGACGCCCCGCTCAACGTCATGGCCGGCCCCGGATCGCCGTCGATCGCCGAGCTGGCGGAGCTGGGCGTGGCCCGGGTGAGCGTCGGCCAGGGCATCGCGGAGGCCGCGTACGGCGTGGCCTTGGAGTCGGCCCGGCGACTACTGGCCGACGAGGGCTACCCGTCCGGCGCGGTGGACTACGGCCGGATGAACACCCTGCTCACCACTCCAGAAGCCTGACGAACGCGGCCAGGTCGAGCCGCGCTTCGCCGAGCGTCACGGTGCCGGTCCGAGGGTCCAACACGACCGGCCCGGCACCGCCCTCACCGACGACGAGCCCTCCGTCCACAGTGGACGTCTCGTCCGGCGTGAAGACGGTCAGCGCCGTCCCGTCCGCCAGGAACCCCGACCGGAACCACGACTCGCCCGCCAGGTACGCGCGCCAGGCGTCCGGCAGCCCTGGACCGTCCACCCCGGCCCGGTACTCGGTCTCGCACACGATCGGCCCGACGATGTGCGCGTTGAACTCGTCCAGGTCCTCGGCGGGCACCCAGTGCTCCAGCACGTCCCGTCCACCGGCCTGCTGCACGGGGTAGCGCGCCAGGAATGCGGCGTCCACGTCGAACCGCGTCACGAACCCGACACCCCCGGCGGGCACGTTCCACTCCCGGGCGATCTTCACCGCGTACCAGCGGTTGGCCACGGGGTAGAAGATCGGCTGGTCGGGCAGGCGCGGCGGCCACGCCCGCCAGCCCGAGCCGGCGACGAGGTCCAACTCGGCCCGCCCGGTCGGCCGCCACAGGGTCACGGTGTCGTTCACGCGCGGCAGCGTAGGCCGGCGGGGTGCGGGGACGGCGAACGATTTGTCACCCGGCGGTCCCGCGCAGGTAGGTCAGGACGGCCAGCACGCGGCGGTTGGTGTCGTCGTCGGGTGGTAGGCCGAGTTTGGCCAGGATGTTGCCGACGTGCTTGCCCACGGCGGCCTCGCTGACGACCAGGCGGCGGGCGATGGCGGTGTTGGAGGAGCCCTCCGCGACCAGTGCCAGCACCTCCCGTTCGCGGGGTGACAGGCCGTCGAGCGGGTCGCGGCGGCGGGCGAGGAGTTGGCGGACGACCTCCGGGTCGATCGCCGTGCCGCCGGCGGCGACGCGGTGCAGGGTGGCGGCGAAGTCCTCCACGTCCACGACCCGGTCCTTGAGCAGGTAGCCGACGCCGCCGCGCGCGTCGAGCAGTTCGGCGGCCAACCCCCGGTCCACGTACTGGCTCAACGCCACCACGGGCAGGCCGGGGTGGTCGCGGCGCAGGGCCACCGCCGCCCGCAGGCCCTCGTCGCGGTAGCCCGGCGGCATCCGCACGTCGGTCACGACCAGGTCGGGCCGGTGCTCGGCGACGGCCGCGAGCAGGGCAGCGGCGTCACCCACGGCGGCGACCACGGGCAGCCCGAACCGCTCCAGCAGCCCGGCGAGCCCTTCGCGCAGCAGCACGCCGTCCTCGGCCAGCACTACGCGGACCACGGCAGCTCCACCCGCACCAGCGTCGGCCCGCCCGCCGGGCTGGACAGCGCCATCCGCCCGTCGAGCACCGCGACCCGGTCGGCCAACCCGGTCAGCCCGGTGCCGCGCGCCGCGTCCGCGCCGCCGCGCCCGTCGTCGCGCACCTCCACCACCAGCACCCCGTCCACCGCCGACGCCCGCACCGACGCCGCGGTCGCGCCGCTGTGCCGGGCGACGTTGGTCAACGCCTCGGCCACCACGAAGTACGCGGTCGACTCGACGTGCGGAGGCAGCGGCGGCAGGTCGGCCGCCACGTCCACCGGCACCGGCCCGCGCCCGGCGAGGTCCTCCAGCGCCGCCGCCAGCCCCCGGTCGGCCAGCACCTTCGGGTGGATGCCGCGCACGAGTTCGCGCAGCTCGGCCATCAGCTGCTTGGCCTCCTCGTGCGCTCGGGCGACGTGCTCGTGGGCGGGGGAGTCGGCGGGCACGTCCAGCCGCGCCAGCCCCAGCCGCAACGTGAGCCCGACCAGCTTCTCCTGCGCCCCGTCGTGCAGATCCCGCTCGATCCGCCGCCGCTCGGCGTCGAACCCGTCCACCAACCGCGCCCGCGACCGCGCCACCTCCACCAACCGCTCGTCGTCGTGCAGCAACGCCCGCGCCACAGCGGCGTGCGCGACGGCCACCAGCGACCACAGGTACGGAACGGCGGGCAACACCACCAGCCCGGCCAGCGCGTACCCGAAGGCTTCGTCCACCGAGTCGACCACCACAACCCCCAACGCCACCGGCCCGTCCGTGCCCATCACCAGCACCGGCCCGACGAGCAGCACGAACGGCGCCGCCGCGACCAGGAACGCGGGCACGTACACCAGCGGCCCCAACGTCAGCAGCAGCACCGCGTACGCGACCTCCCTCCATGTGGCCGCATCCCTATACCCCCTCGGCGGGTGGTGCGGCGTGAGCCGGGGGTCGAGCAACCGCAACCGCCGCCGCTCCACCCGCGCCAACGGCCGCGCCACCCGCGGCAGCCCCGCCCCCAACACGGCCAACCCGACCACCGCGAACGCGACCCGGGCCGGCTGCGTCGGCGACAACGCCAACAACCCCGGCGCGCTCAACACCCCCACCGGCACCGCAACGACCACCGCCACAACAGGCGTGCCCGCGACGAAGGCCAACGCCCGCCACGGCCACCAGGTCAGCAGGAAGTTCCTCTGCCGCAGGGCTTTCCAGAAGATCACCGTCCGGACGCTAGCCCACCGCGGGCGCGCTGTCGGTGGGTTCGGAAGTAGTCCAGAGGTAGGGCTGGGCATACCCCCATCACGCCGCCCAGTGGTAGTGATCGCAAGTGTCGTCGCTGGTCTGCTGAGCCGCATGACGATCACCGCGACCCGGACCAGTGGCGTCCGGGTGTTCCTGCTGCTGTCGTTCGGCCTGGCCTGGGCCGGCATGATCGGCGCGGCCGTGCTCGGGTTCTCCACCGCGAACCCGTTGGTACAGCTGCCTTTCGCCTTCGCTCCCGCGATCGCGGCCCTGGTGGTCCGTTGGCGGGGAGAGGGCTTCGCCGACGCCGGCCTGCGCCTGCTCTTCCGGCAGGCGTGGTGGCACTACTTGCTGGCGTGGCTGGCACCGTTCGCGTTCGCGGCGGCGTCGATGGGCGTGGCCGTGCTGCTGGGCTTCACCCTGGAACCGGTGCCGTGGTGGCTGTACGCGGTGCTGCTAGCCGGTGTGCCGCTGCTGACCCCGGTGTACTGGGGCGAGGAGTTCGGCTGGACCAGCTACCTGCGACTGCGCCTGTTCCCCGACCGCCCGACGACGTCGACCCTGGCGACGGGGCTGGTGTGGGCGGTGTGGCACTACCCGTTGGCGTTCACCGGGTACGTCGAGTTCGACAACGTCGTGCTGGGGCTGGCGGTGTGGACGGTGTCGTTCCTGTGCCAGGAGGTGCTGCTGAGCTGGCTGCGCCTGGCCAGCGGCACCGTGTGGACGGCGAGCTTGGCGCACGCGGGCAACAACATGGTCCTGTCGCTGCTGCTGGGCGCGATGCTGCCCGGGGTGGACGCGCTCGCGGTGACCGTGGTGCTGACCGTGCCGATGGCGATCGTGGCGGGGTGGCTGCTGGTCACCGGTCGAACGGGTGAACGGCGACCCGCAGGAGCGCGTCGAGCAGCCGTTGCCAGTCGCGCTCGGTGAGCCTTCGGGAGCCGGTCACCACATGCACAACACCCATTAGGCGAAAGAGCTGTCGACGATGACACACTTCCTCGGCTACGCCACCGAGAAATGGTCTGCGAGATGTCCCCCGACGACGCCCCGGCGATCGCCGGGGCGTCGTCGGTCGCGCTGTCGTGCGAGTCACACGGTGACGATCTGCCACTGCTGGTTGGTGCCACCGGTCGCGGGCCACTGGATGACGCGGGCGCCGTCGGCGGTCGAACCGCTCTCCACGTCCACGCAGAGGCCGTTGCGCACGTTGACGATGCGGTGGTAGCCGCCGCCCGCGTCGACGAGCCGCCACCACTGGTTGTCGCTGCTGGTGTCCTGCCACTGCTCGAGCTGGATGCCCTGGCCCGACCCTCCCGGGCTGTTGAGCACGCGTCCGCTGTGCCGGGCGACGAGGCGGAACGAGCCGTCGGGGTTCGCGAGGAACTGCCACTGCTGGTTGGCGCTGCCGGACGAAGTCCACTGGATGACCTTGGCACCGTCGGCGGTGCTCGCGCCGTTGATGTCCAGGACCTTGCCGCTGGCCCTGTTGACCAGGCGGCACCAACCGGTCGGCAGGGACACGGTCGGCAGGGACACCGTGACGTCCGTGCGCTGCCCGGCGGCCAGCGTGACCTTCCGGGCGTGGTTGCCCAGGGGCGACGCGGCCACGGGCGCCGACGTGGTCACCGACGCCATCCCCGGCCGGCTGATCAGGGTGACCACCTGGTCGATGTCGGAGGTGATCGACAGCACGGCCGTGCGGGCGGACAGGTCCCAGCTGAAGCTGTGCACGCGGATCCTGCCGCGGGCCCGCACACCTGTGATCGTGCCCTTGGCCAGTTGCGCGGGCAGTGCCGGCAGGATCTCCAGCACACCCGGGCGGGAATAGACCAGCGCTTCGGCCAGCACGGCGGGGATCGCGTTGGCGGCGTCGGCGTTGTAGATGTCCAGGTTGGGGTTGTGCGAGGTCATCAGCGATGTGAAGACCATGTTGTTGCCGATGATCTTCCGCAGGTTGTCGTAGACCTTGCCGCCGTCCTTGAGCCGCGCGCCGGCCAGCGCCCGGTGCAGGCTGCCGTGGGCGGAGACGTTCTGGTCGCCGCGCAGTTCCAACGCGCGCAGCGACGGGCGGATGAGTTCGGGCTTCTCCTCGGGGTTGATCTCGTGCAACGGCCATGCGCCGTAGAGGTGGTGGACGTGCCGGTGGTCGTACCGGTCGCTCAGGGTCGGCCACGACCACTCGGCGAGCGCGTTGTCGCCGTTGACGCGGTAGGCGGGGATCTTGTTCAGCAGCGCCGTCCAGCGTGCGACGCCTTGGCCCGCGCCCTGTTCGACACTGAGGGCGTTGGCCGCGAAGATCGCCGCCTGAAGGGCGTGCTTGCCCGCCATGATGTCGCCGGTCGCGTTGGTCGACAGCAGGACACCGGTGTTGCCCGGGCTGTTCTCCATCGAGAACGACGGCACGAAGACGACCTTGCCGTTCGAGTCCGTCCGGGTCAGGAAGTCCTCGTAGAACAACGCGAGTTCCATGAGCGCGGGACCGAGCTTGTCCCGCAGGAACGCCTGGTCACCGGTGACCTCGTAGTACTCGATCAACGGGTAGAGCAGCCAGTCGGCGCCGCCGGTCCAGGTCTGGCCGGGGAAGCCGGGGTCGAAGTGCAGCATGTGCCCGTACTCGCCGTCGGTGCGGGACGGGGCGAGGAAGCCGCGGGCGCCGTAGAGGTTGCGCGCGTTGGTGCGCCAGTGGCCGAGTTGGCCGAGGACCAGGGTGAAGTACCCCTGCATGGCCTCGGTCGTATCGAGGATGTTGCCGCCGGCGACCTGGAGGTTGACGTTGGCGTCGGTGGTGAAGTCGTCGGCCCACGCGCCGGACCACGTGCCGGTCCAGATGCCGGTCAGTCGCGGCGGCAGGATGCCGCTGGAGCTGATGAAGAAGTACCGGCCCGAGTCGTAGAGGCGCTCCAGCAAGGCGATGTCGATGACGCTCTTGTTGGCGTTCTGGCGGGCGATCAGCTCGCTGGTGGACAGCCGCCGGTCGGCGGCCGACACGTTCAGGTCGAGCCGCGAGCGGTCGTACATCACGGTGTGGATCGCGGTGTTCCGCGTGCGCAGTGCGGCGTAGTCGGCGCCGAGCGCCGCCAGTTGTGCATGCAGCGGCCGGGAGTCCCACGCGGTGGACGACTCGTAGCGGTCGAGTTTGGTGAGCAGCAGCAGCCGGGTCGCCCCGGCGACGACGACGGTCGACCCGCTCGCGCCGACAGTGCCACCGGTCGGGATGACCCGGGTGACGCCCTCGTAGCCGAAGGCGCCCTGCCCCGCCGGGTACGTGCCGCGCAGGTTCAGGTAGCCCGAGCCGTCGCTGACCGTGGCCAGGGTGGTGTAGCCCAGACTGTTGGGCAGCCCGTCCAGCGCGGTGTTGACGCTGAGCGTGGTGTCGATGGTCCGGCCGGGAGCGGGCAGCAGCTCGTGGACGATCACCCGGTCGGCCCGCGAGGCGAACGCACGGCGGGTCCAGGTTCCGTCGGCGGTGGTCCAGGTCGAGGTGACCTCGCCGGTGCGGAAGTCGGTGATGCGGGCGTAGTCGTCGACCACCGTCATGCCGGGGGTGGAGATCCGCAGTTCGTAGGCCGGGTGGTAGGTCTGCGTCCAGCGCAGCGACCACCCGGCCGCGAAGTCCCGGTTCGCCCCGGCGTAGTCACCGGCGAGGGCCTTGTCCCGCACCGATCCCAGCCGTCCGGCGATCACCGGTGGGGTGAGGGAGCGGGTGCCGTTCGGCAGGACCAGCCGGTGGTGGTTGAAGATCACCTTCTCCAGCGCGGGCGCGCCGTACAGCAGAGCGCCGTACTCGCCGTTCCCGGTGAGGAAGCCGTCGGTCCAGGACGTCGCCTGACCGGTGTCGTAGATGCCGCGCTCGGGCAGGGTGACCTGCGGGGGCACGGCGGCGTCGGCTCGTCCGGCCGGCAGGACGCCGGGGGCGACGGCGGCTCCGGCCGTCAACGCGGTGAGGGCGAGGAAGCGCCTTCGGTCCACAGGACCGTCCATCACGCAAACTCCTTTGTCCGGCGAGAGGCGGCGGGAGAGGGAGGCGGCAGCGGGGCTTCATGGCGTCCGAGGCAGCCGGGGCACATCAGAGTCCCCGTCGACCGACCGGTTCTTGACCGTTCCCGGCCCGGCGATGCCACGGCGACCGCGCCACCGGCAGCGACCGGACACGCCGCTGGTGCCGGGCACGTGCCCGGCACCAGCGGCGTGAGCGCTGCACCGCGATCCGCGGTCGCGTCGAGACGGCCGTCAGACGGCCGTGCGCGTCCACTGCTGGTTGGTGCCGGTGTTGCACGGGTACTGCTTGAGGATCACACCGTCTGCGGTGGACGCTGCCGGCACGTCCACGCACTTGCCGCTGTGGCGTGCCCGCAGTTGGAAGTAGCTGCCGTTGGCGACCATCTGGAACTGCTGGTTGGTGCCGGTGCCGCAGGTGTACTGCACGAGGTCGGCGCCATCGGCGGTCGAAGCGCTCACCACGTCGAGGCACTTTCCGCTGTGCCGGCTGACGATGCGCCAGTAGCCGCTGCCGGCGTCCTCGAACTGCCACTGCTGCCACGCGTTGCCGCCGTACGTGTGCTGGCCGACGCGCACACCGTTGTCGGCGGTCGCCTGGGGAAGTCCCATGACCTTGCCGCTGTGGCGCACGTCGATCCGGTAGTTCGTCGGCTGCGGGTTCGTGGAACCGTCGCCCCAGGCGTACCGGATCCGGTCGGCGCCGGAGGTGTTGCGGATGGTCAGGTTGAGATCGGTGCCGCTGCCGCTGAACGCGTACATCGAGTAGTGGTCGTAGCCGAGGCTTCCGGTGTACTTGCCGCCGAGGGCGGGCCAGTAGGTGCCGCCCATCCTGTTGTCACGCATGACCTGCGCCACGGCGCGGAGGTAGCGCACGAAGTTGTCGCCGCTGTTCGCGTTGCCGTAGTCGAGGCCGGTGGACATCGGCGCGCCGAACTCGGTCGCGACCGCGCGGGAGGCGCAGTTGCCCAGACGCGTCTGGATGTGGCTCCGGAAGGCGTCGTAGGTCATCGCGCCGTAGAAGAAGGCGTAGTAGTGGAAGGACAGCAGCGTCGAGTTGAAGCGGCTGTCGTTGCAGATGTCCCGCAGGTCCTGGCTGAAACCGGTGCCGCCGATGAGCACCCGGCCGGGCACCGCCGAGCTGTGGGAGCTGAGCCAGTTCGCCGCGACGTTGCGCCAGTCCACCGACGAATAGCCGTGCGGCTCGTTCATCGGCTCGAAGTAGACGTTGCTGTTCGAACCGTACGTGCCGACCACGCTGGACCACATCGCGTTCCAGGCGGCGAGGTTCGTGATCCTGCCGCCGGAAGCGGCTCCGTCCTCCCAGTAGGCGAGGATGACCTTGAACCCGCGCTCGGTGGCGGCGTCGATCGCGCCGCGGTAGGCGTTCCACCAGGTCGTGTTCGCCACGGTGTGGGTGTTGATCGGCAGCCGGACGGTGTTGACCCCCAGGGTGGCGGCCATGTCGTCGTAAAGGGCGTTGGCCTTGGCCCGCACCGTCGAGTTGCTGTCGGACTGGCTCAGGCCCTGTACGACGAGCGTGCCGGTGCTGAAGTTGTCACCCATCACGGCCCAGTTCATGCCCCGGAATTGACTGGTGGCGGCACTGGCCGGCGACTCCGAGGCGACGAGGCTCACCGCCGCGGTGAGTGCGGTCACCACAAGGGCGGTCAGCACCCGGCGCAACGGCCGACTGCGCTGCGGTGGTTCTGCTGCGTAACCGCCGGACGCCATGATCAGTGGCATGAAGTGTCCAATCGCTGGAGGTGGATTCGTCGAAGCCTCAACTCGCCGGTCGTGCTTCCGGGCGGCGTCGGGAACACGAGCCTCGTGGTGGGTGCGCGCGGCACTGGGCGGTCGACATCAACGTCTCCACTCGTATGTCCGCCGTGTGACGGGCACCACCAATCTGAGTGAACACTAACGGGTGTCTCCCGCTGGCTCAAGACGTACGGAAAGCGCTTTCATCCGGCATGGGCTTCCCGGCCGACGTGGGGCAAGCCTTCGGGCGGGTCGGTGCCGGGCACGACATCCCGTAAGGGGGCAGGTGACGCCCAGCGCGCCGCGCGGCCATCGTCGGTGGCGCGTTGACGCTGTCGGCGACCAGTTGACAGGTCGTAGGACCGCCGACCACGACCGAGTGGTGGTGGACGTTCCGGGAACCCGCCTGCCGGCTGGCCGGTTCGTCCAGGCCTGGCCCGCGCGGCTGGTCAGGGGCTCAGCGGGTAGACGAGCAGCCTGCGGCGCTCGGCCGTGTTGTCCCGGCGCGGGTTGAACACCGCGTCGAGCAGCGGCAGCGCCTGGTCGCGGGCTTCGCGGGTGCACGTGATCCGCTTCCACAGCACCAGGTCGAGGTGGTAGCGCAACTTCGAGGTGGTAGCCAACCGCAGGACGTCGACGACGTCGCTGCGGACCTTCGGCGGTAGCGCGCGTCCAGGCAGTCCACCGCCTCCTCGGCTGACCGGTCGCCGGCTCCGTCCGGCCGCAGGCCGGTCGTGGTCCGCCCAACTCGAAGTCCATAGTGGACACATGGTGAACGCTAAGAACCGTCTTCCTCTGCCGGTTGGCGATCGTGCCGAGGCCCCGCCGTCGTCTGCGCGGCAACCTGGACCGAGGGCGTGACCACTGCGGTCAAGACCACAGTGGACGGTCGCGTGCAGGGGCCGGCTTGGCCGCGGACGGCACCAAGACCGTGCCGCCGGCACGGGACCGCTGCCGGACGGGCGGACGGTCGCGTGCGGGCTCGGCCGCCTCGTCCAGGTTCAGGTGCACGCCCGGGCATCGCGAGCAGGTCGTTCCAGCGGATCTCGCCCTCCCCGGTCTGGTCGAGGACCGGCCGCCCGCGCCAGGCTGTCCCGCTTCCGCGCAGCGATTCCACCGCCTTGGGGTGAACGAGGAATTCCGCCCCGTGAGGCAGCGCGGTTCGCCCGGCCGGTATCTGAAGGGGTGAACGAGGAGGACTGATGAGCCCAGAGGACGAGCGGGAGTTCCGCGAGTTCGTGACCGCCCGGTCACCCGCCCTGCTGCGCACCGCCTACCTGCTGGCCGGTGACGTGCACGGGGCGCAGGACCTGCTCCAGTCGGCGCTGATGGGCACCGCCCGGCACTGGTCGCGCATCCGGCGGCGGGACCTGCCGGACGCCTACGTGCGGCGGGCGATGGTCAACCAGCAGGCGCGGTGGTGGCGGCAGCGGGCGCGGCGGGCCGAGTCGCCGGTGGCCGAGCCGCCCGAGCGGGCCGTGGTCGGTGACCACGCCGAGCAGGTCGCCGACCGGCATGAGGTGGTGCAGGCGCTGCGCCGGCTGCCCGCCCGGCAGCGCGCGGTCGTGGTGCTGCGCTACTACGAGGACCGCTCGGAGGCCGAGGTCGCCGCGCTCCTGGGCATCTCCACCGGGACCGTGCGCAGCCAGGCGTCCAAGGCGCTGGCGAAGCTGCGGGCCCTCGACCCGTCCCCGATCGAACCCACACCCCAGGAGGCCTGGTCATGACCCTCACCGACGTGCTGCGCGAGCGGTTGCAGGCGGCACCGCCCGCGTTGACCGCACCGCCCGACCTGGCGGACACCGTGGTGGCGGGGGTGCGTCGGCGCCGCCGCGCCGGCCGGATCGGGGTCACCGCGGCGGCCGTGGTCGCGGTGGGTGTGACCACGTCGTTCCTGGTGGCACCGGAGAGTTCCCCGGTGGGGGTCGCCGGACCGGTGATCACGACGACGTCCACGCCCGCGGAGGTCGGCAAACTGGTCCCCGGTCCCGCCCCCGCGCTGGGTGAGTTCCCGTTCACCCCGGGCCGTCCGCACGCCTACCGCCTGGGCCGCGAGGCCGGTGGCCTGGAACTGACGTCGAACAGCGACGCCCGGCACGTCCCGTCCGGCCCGGACGTGTACGTCGGCCCCCACGCGAACCGCCCGGACGACGGCCCGGTCACCGGCACCACGACCGCCACCGCGCTCGGCAAGGCGGCCACGGTCACGCGGATGGCGAACAAGGTCAAGGTGACCTGGGAGGAGCGGCCCGGCCAGTGGGCCGTGGTGGAGTCGCGTTCCCTGCCCGAGGCGGAGGTCGTGCGCTACGCGGAGGAACTGCGCCCGGAGCCCCAGCCGGTCCCGATGCCGCTGGACTTCGCGTGGCTGCCCGCCGGCATGGACGTCGTCCTCACCTCTGACGGCGCGGTGGACGAGTCGGTGGTGTTCGCCCGTCCGAACGGCGCGGAGAGCGTGCACGTCAGCCGCAGCGGCAACGAGGTCGGCAAGGTCGGCGACCCCGTCCCGGTCGGCGACCGCACCGGCTACCTCAGCCACCAGAACGACATGACGGTCCTGTGGGTGCCATTGCCCGGCCACGGCAACCTCAGCGTCGCAGTGCCGGACTCCCTCGGCTTCACGCAGGACGACCTGGTCCGCTTCACCCTGGGGATCTCCAACCCGTGATGTTGGTTCCGCCGGGTGAGTCGGGGCCCCGACCACAAGGGCATCGAGGGAACCCTCCGAGGGCGTGGTCCGCGTCGACCACGCCCTCGGGGTGCCTCAGCCGGGGATGTTCTCCTGCCTGGTGAACACCATCCGGCACGTTGTGCCGGTGGCGAAGGTGACCGGCCGGATGAAGCGGAGGTGGTGGCGTTCCGGGGCGATCGCGTCGGCCCAGTTCAGGTCGAAGCGGCACAGCACCGGTTGCAGGTGCTCCCGCCCCGCCGCCACCAGCGCCTCGTGGAACAGGCACCGCTTGACGTCCAGGACGTAGGTGTCGTGGTCGTCGACCGGCCGCTGGAAGGTGAACGACGGCCCGAAGGACGTGCGTTCACGCAGCCTGCTCGCCTCGACCAGCGTGGTGAACGGGTCGGGTGCGTGGTCCAGCATCGCGGTTGTGCCCTCGATGATGTCCGCGCGCAACGGGGTGTTGAGGCACTCGTCGACGATGGCCGTGGCTTTCACGTCACCGCAGACCGGTTGCAGGACTTCGAACGTGGCAGCAGCCAGCGCGGTGAACCGCACGTTCGCCGCGTCCATCTCATTGGTGATGAGGTGGGCCAGTTCGGGTTCCAACTCGCCCAGGCGCAGGCGGACCAGGTCGTCGACCGGTGCCGGCCACAACCGGGTCGCGGTGGCGCCGAGCAGTCGGAGCAGGCGGTCGAAGAAGGCGGCCTCGATCACCGGCATCCAGGCGTCCGCCCGGTAGTCGCCGTGGTCGGGTTTGGTGGTGTTGTCCATTGAAGGTGGTTCTTCCGGTCATGGACCACCGGGCGCCCTCGGCTGCTCGATCGTGGCGCCGACGGTCGCCCCGTGTGGCCCGGGTTCGACCAGCGCGCTCCACCACCAACCGGCGCTGCATGATTGCCCGCCCATGCAACATCAACCGCGCCGCAACCGTCAAGGCCGTTCGGTCAGTTCGGTGAGCAGGGTGAAGTCGTGGTGGTCCACCGACACCGCGGTACCGGCGGGTTTGGCTCGAACTCCTCGCCGGGGAGCCGGTCACCAGATGCGAAGAGGTCCCGGCGGGTACCGGGACCTCTTCACCGACCTAAGCCTGGTTCGCCCACCAGTCCCGGCCGGCCTCGCCCAACGTCGAGATCGGGTCGTAGTACGGGTACCGGCGGTCCAGGGCGTCCGGGTCCTCCAGTTCGATGCCCGTCCGGTAGTTCTTCGTCCAGTACGAGATGCCCAGCTCACGGTCGTACTCGGCGACCTGGTGCACCCAGCGCTTGCCGACGTACGGCACGTCGCACACGATGCGCGGCGTGGCGTAGCCCGGCAGGTAGCCCATGATGGCGTGCTGCAACTCCTGCGCCTCCCACACCGCCACGCGCCAGTGCTCGGCGTTGGGGATCATGTCGCACATGTAGAAGTAGTACGGCAGGATGTTCGCCTCGCCCTGCAACGCGAAGCACAGGTCGAGCAGGTCGTCCGGGGTCGCGTTGACGCCCTTCATCAGCACGCCCTGGTTGCGCACGTCCCGCACGCCCACGTCCAGCGCCGTCCGCGCCGCCTCGGCGACCAGCGGGGTCACGGACTGCGCGTGGTTGACGTGGGTGTGGATCGCCAGGTTCACGCCGCGGCGGTGGGCGGTGCGGGCGACGCGTTCCATGCCCTCCACGACACGGGGCTGCAACCAGTGTTGCGGCAGGCCGGCCAGCGCCTTGGTGGCCAGGCGGACGTCGCGCACGGTCTCGATGTCGAGCAGCCGCATCAGGAACGACTCGAGCTGCGGCCACGGCACGTTGGCCACGTCGCCGCCGGAGACCACCACGTCCCGCACGCCCGGCGTGCGCTTGAGGTAGTCGATCATCTGGTCCTGCCGGTCCACCGGTTTGAGCAGCAGCTTGTGCTTCTGCACCTGCGGGGTGGAGTTGCCGACCAGGTCCATGCGGGTGCAGTGGCCGCAGTACTGGGGGCAGGTGGACACCAGCTCGGCCAGCACCTTGGTGGGGTAGCGGTGGGTCAGGCCCTCGACCACCCACATCTCGGCCTCGTGCAGCGAGTCCCGCGAGGAGTGCGGGTGGCTGGGCCAGTGCGGGTCGCGGTCGGAGCGGACCGGGATCATGTACCGGCGCACCGGGTCGGCGAAGAACGCGTCGGTGAACTCGGCGGGCTCGGCGTGCGGCGCCATCGTGTTGAGCATCTGCGGCGGCACCAGCATGGACATCGTGGCGAGGTCGGCCTGGTCGGCGGCCAGCTCGTCGTAGAACCGCTCGTCGAGCAGGTCACCCATCAGGGCGCGCAGCTGCTTGACGTTCTTCACGCAGTTCACCCGCTGCCACTGCGCGTCCCGCCACTGCGCGTCGGTGACCTGCCGCCAGCCCGGGAACCGGCGCCAGTCGGGCTCGATCAGCTCGCGACGGGCGTAGGTGTACGGCTGGAGGTCGGGTCGCGGCACCGCGGGCACGACGTCGTGTAGCGCAGTCATCCATGCTCCCTACCCGTTGAGTGGCGTAAAGATATGCTGCCAGACGGGCCGTTCGACGTAAATATTCCGGCAGGGAGTGTTTTGGGCCGCTCGTTCGTTGGTCGGGTATGCGCGTGTTCGCGGTAGTGCTGATCGGTCTGGCCGTCGAGTTGCTGACCCTGGTGTGGGCAGCCGGGACGTGGGGCTTCCTGCCCACCCTCGGGCTGCTGGTCCTGGGCGGCGTCGTCGGCTCCGTGCTCATGCGCCGGGAGGGCACGCGCACGATGGCGGCCTTCACCGAGGCCGTGCGCACCCGCCGCGCCCCGCACCAGGAGATCGCCGACGGCGTGCTCATCGCGGCGGCCGGGTTCCTGATCATCGTGCCGGGCTTCCTCAGCGACCTGGCGGGCCTGTTCCTGCTGTTCCCGCCCACGCGCAGGCTCATCAGCAAGCGCATCGCCCGCCGCGCCGAACAACGCGAACGCGAGATGACCCTCAACCTGCGCTACGGCCGCCCGCCCACGGCCGGCGGTGTCGTCATCGACGGCGACGTGGTCGACGTGCGCCCCGACGAACCGACCCCCACGCAACGCCCCGAACTGACCTGACCGGTGTCACCCGGGGCCGTCGCGGGTACCACACAGCCCATGACGGTCATCGGTGTGCACGCCTCCCACGAGCAGGTTCACCCGTCCGAGCTGCTCAGAGCCGTGAAACGGGCGGAGGAGGTCGGGTTCGACGCCGCCATGTCGTCGGACCACTTCTCCCCGTGGAGCGCCCGCCAGGGGCAGTCCGCGTTCGCCTGGTCCTGGCTGGGCGCGGCGCTCGAGGCGACCAGCCTGCCCTTCGGCGTGGTCAACGCGCCGGGCCAGCGCTACCACCCCGCCATCATCGCCCAAGCCATCGGCACGCTCGGCGCCATGTACCCGGGGCGCTTCTGGGCCGCCCTGGGCACCGGCGAGGCCAGCAACGAGCACATCACCGGCGACCGCTGGCCCCGCAAGGAGGTCCGCACCGCCCGCCTGCGCGAGTGCGTCGACGTCATCCGCGCGCTGCTCGACGGGGAGGAGGTCAGCCACGACGGCCTGGTCCACGTCGACCGCGCCCGCGTCTGGACCAGACCCGGCGAGCCGCCCAAGCTCCTGGGCGCGGCGGTGAGCGTGGAGACCGCCCGGCACCACGCCGAGTGGGCCGACGGGCTGATCACCGTCAACGGCCCGACCGAGCACCTGCGCAAGCTCATCGAGGCGTACCGGGGCGCGGGCGGCATCGGGAAGCTCTGCCTCCAGGTGCACCTGAGCTGGGCGCCCACGGACGAAGAGGCCCTCCGGACCGCGCACGAGCAGTGGCGGTCCAACGTGTTCGCCCCGCCGGTGTGCTGGGACGTCGAGACCGCCGAGCAGTTCGACGTCATCTCCGAGCAGGTCACGCCCGAGCAGGTCGCCCGCACGGTCAACGTCTCCGCCGACCTGGGCCGGCACGCCGCGATCCTCACCGAGTACGCCGAGCTGGGCTTCGACGAGATCTACCTGCACCACGTCGGCCAGGAGCAGGACCGGTTCCTCGACGCGTTCGGCGAGCGCGTCCTGCCGGAGGTGGGCCGGTGAAGCTCACCCGGACCGCCGACCTGTGGTGGAAGAACGCCGTCGTCTACTGCCTGGACGTGGAAACCTTCCACGACTCCGACGGCGACGGCCACGGCGACTTCCGCGGCCTGACCCAGAAGATCGACCACCTGCACAACCTGGGCGTCACCTGCATCTGGCTGATGCCGTTCTTCCCCTCGCCCGACCGCGACGACGGCTACGACATCACCGACTTCTACGGCGTGGACCCGCGCCTGGGCACGCACGGCGACTTCGTGGAGTTCGTCCGCACCGCCCGCGACCGCGGCATGCGGGTGATCGCCGACCTGGTCGTCAACCACACCTCCGACCAGCACCCGTGGTTCGAGGAAGCCCGCTCGTCGAAGGACAACCCGCGCCGCGACTGGTACGTCTGGCGCGACCAGCCGCCGCCCGACGCCGAGAAGGGCGTGGTCTTCCCCGACAAGGAAAAGTCCCTCTGGGAGCTGGACAAGAAGACGGGCCAGTACTACCTGCACCGCTTCTACAAGCACCAGCCGGACCTCAACGTCGCCAACCCCGAGGTGCGCGACGAGATCGCCCGCGTCATGGGCTTCTGGATGGAACTGGGCCTGTCCGGCTTCCGCGTCGACGCCGTGCCGTTCCTGCTGGAGGCCCCGATCCAGGACCTGCCCGACCCGCACGACTACCTGGGCGACCTGCGCGCGTTCCTGTCCCGCCGCAACGGCGAGGGCGTGCTGCTGGGCGAGGTCAACCTGCCGTACACCGACACGATGAAGTTCTTCGGCAGCGCGGACGGCGTGGGCGACGAGCTGAACATGTGCTTCGACTTCATCGGCATGCAGCAGATGTACTTGTCGTTGGCCCGCAAGGACGCCAGCCCCCTCACGCACGCCTTGAAGGAACGCCCCCTGCCGCCGCGCGACTGCCACTGGGCGACCTTCGTCCGCAACCACGACGAGCTGACCCTGGACAAGCTGACCGAGCCCGAACGCCAGGAGGTCTTCGCCGCGTTCGGCCCGGACCCGGACATGCAGCTCTACGGACGAGGCCTGCGCCGGCGGTTGCCGTCGATGCTGGACGGGGACCTGCGGCGCATCAAGATGGTCTACAGCCTGCTGTTCGCCCTGCCCGGCACGCCGGTGCTGTTCTACGGCGAGGAAGTGGGCATGACGGAGGACCTGTCGCAGGAGGGCAGGCTGGCCGTGCGCACCCCGATGTGGTGGGACGCGGCCCGCGACCAACGCCACGACCAGGACTCGCTGCTGTCGTGGATCAAGCAGCTGATCCGCGCGTACCGGGACTGCCCGGAGTTGGCGTGGGGGACCTACCAGCTGATCGACACCCCGGAACCGGCGGTGCTGGCGCACCGGTGCGACATCGACGGCGGAACCGTGATCGCCGTGCACAACCTGGGCGACAAGGAAGCCGACCTCGACCTGTCCACTGTGGATGGTGAGCTGACGGACGTGTTCACCGAGCAGCCGGTGAAGCCGAAGTTCACGCTGGAACCCTACGGCTGCCGCTGGCTGCGGGCGTGGGCCGAGGGGGTGCAGGTCAGCCGGTAGGGTTGCCCGGTGGTCGCCGCCGCCGAACCCCCGTCCGACTTACCCGAGCGGTACCAGCGTGGCCGCTACCTGTACGAACGTCTGGAGGAGAAGGGCTTCCAACGGCTCTGCTCCGCGCTGCTGGCGCACGTCTTCCCGGACGTCACCTGCATGCCGGTCGGGCAGGCGGACGGCGGACGCGACGCCGTTCGCCCGCATCCCGACGGCGGGACGATCGTCTACCAGGTGAAGTGGTCGGCCACGCCCGAACGGGACCCGGTGGCGTGGCTGACCACCGCCATCCGCGGCGAGGCGGACAACATCCGGGCGCTGGTGGCGAGGGGCGCCAAGCGCTACATCCTCCTGACGTCCGTCGCCGGCACGGGCCCGCTCGACCGCGGGACGATGGACCGCCTCGACAAGCTGCTGGTCGGCTTCTCCACCGAGTTCGGCGTCGACATGGCCTGCTGGTGGCGCGCGGACCTGGACGCCCGCGTCGACGCGGCGCCGGAGTCGCTCCGCTGGGCCTTCGCGGACATGTTGGCCGGTTGGGACTTGATCCGGTACATGCTCCAGGCGCCCGAGCGTGAAGTCCGGGAGCTGAAGCTGCGCGACCTGCTGATGAAAGTGGTCGCGGCGCAGTGGGACGAGGACGCGAAGGTCAAGTTCAAACAGGTCGACTTGAACTCCCACGCCCTGGCGGACCTGTATGTCGATGTGCGCGCGGCAAGGGTCAAGCTCCCTCGGTGGAAGCCCGCGGGCGCGAAGGCGATCGGGTTCCCGCCGGGTCACACCGCACCCCTGGGCGGGGCGGCAGAGTACCTCCTCCAGGCTGAGCACCCGTTGACCGTGGTGCTCGGCGCGCCCGGACAGGGCAAGTCGACGCTGGCGCAGTTCGTGTGCCAGCGCCACCGCGCGGTGCTCCTGGGGCGTGGTGAGGCGGGTGACGTCGCGCAGGACCAGGTGCGGGTGCCGCTGAAGGTGGAGCTGCGCGACTACGCGTCCTGGTTGGGCGGTGACAACCCGTTCGACCTCTCCACGCCGCCGGTGCGGCGATCGGTACGGTCGCTCGAGGCGTTCCTCGCGGACCTCCTGCGCGCCCGCAGCGGCGGTCGCCAGGTGGACGTGGAAACCGTGCACGACCTGATCGACCGCTTCCCGCTCCTGCTCGTGCTGGACGGGCTCGACGAGGTGGCCGACAGCGCGGTCCGGGCCACGGTCGTCGACCAGATCGAGAAGCTGCGTGCGCGGCTGTCGACCAACAACTGGACGCCCCGAGTCGTCGTGACCACCCGCCCGAACTCCTCGAACCTCGCAGAACCCTCCACCGACCACTTCGAGCACGTCGTGCTGCTCCCCCTGGACGCCGAGATCCGCAACGCCTACCTGCGCAAGTGGGCCGCAGCCCTGGAGCTGTCGCCGGCCGACGAGCAGTCACTGGCCTCGATCTTCGAACGGCGCGCGATGGAGCCCCACATCGCCCAGTTGGCCGAGAACCCGATGCAGCTGACCATCCTGCTGTACCTGATCCTCAAACGGGGCGACTCCATCCCGCAGGCGCGCACCGAGCTGTACCGGTCGTTCATGGAAACCTTCCTCGACCGCGAAGCCGCCAAGAGCGCCAGCGTGCACCGCCACCGCAGAGACCTGGAGGAGGTGACGGCCTACCTGGGGTGGCACCTCCAGTCGATCGCGGAGACCGAGCGATCCAACGGCACCCTGCCGATCCGCGAGATCAAGCTCGCGATCCTGGAGTACCTGTACACCGCGGACAAGAACGTCGAGCTGGTGGAGGAGCTGTTCACGGCCGTCACCGACCGCGT
This sequence comes from Saccharothrix sp. CCNWYY140, assembly GCF_037401995.1. NCBI lineage: Bacteria > Bacillati > Actinomycetota > Actinomycetes > Pseudonocardiales > Pseudonocardiaceae > Saccharothrix > Saccharothrix sp. CCNWYY140. The sequence goes on along the minus strand of NZ_JBBEGC010000007.1, from coordinate 135,317 downwards.
GTGGGCGCTGACGAGCAAGGAACAGGGCGCCTTCCAGTTCGACGTCCAGCCGGTGCAGGAGTACTTCGCGGCCAAGCACCTGTACGAGGTCGCCGGGGCGGACCAGCGGTACTTCGACGCCTCTGAAGTCTTCCGCGAGTTGCTGCGACGGCCGTACTGGAGCAACACCTGCCGGTTCTATGCGGGCTTCGCCGCAGTCAACGAACTGGCCGCACTCGCGGAGGTCTTGGCGGAGGAGTTCGAACGCCTCAGCCCCCAGCCCGTCCCGCCCCCGGATGACCCGAACGGGCCGCCGACCGTGCAGATCCCAGGGGTCGGCCGCATCGCTCACACCCGGACACTGACGTGGGCTCTTCTACGGGACGGCGCGTTCGCCGCGCGTCCCCGCACACAAGCCGCCGTTGCCCGGCTGTTCGCCGACGACCTCAGCGTGCACATGCTCCTCAGCGACGCCCGCGAGCTAGGGCCGTTGCCGCACAACCGCGGCGCGGGAGCGTTGGCGCAGGCGCTGTTGAACCGAGTCGAACGTGAGCCGCTCCACCCGATGAGCGTCCTGCGCATGCAACTGGTCGCCCACAATGCGACGTCGGACAGGGACCTCTACACCGGGCAGTTCGACGACTGGTGGCAGCCACGGATGGCCGAAGCGGTGGGAACTGCGGATGAGGCCACCTGGCTGCGGTTGGGCATGGCGTTGAGGGCCGGCGAGCGATTGCCCGACGACATCACCGAGCGCTTGTCGCTCGCTGACACCGCAGCGGCGCAATACGCGATCTCGGCGGGTGTCACGCCGCTGCCGGGTTCGCCGGGCGACCGCAGGTTGCTGCGAGCGGTGCTCGACGGCCACTGCGTGTGGGACGACCCCGCGGGCCGAAGCTACGCAGCCGACTTGTTGCGCCTGACCAGGTTCGAACACTTCACCGGGACCGGTGCACCCGAGCACTACATCGGCGGGCCGGCCACCGGCCACTTCGCCTGGCCCGTGTCGAATTTGACGCGGGAGGCAGCGGCGAGACTGGTCGGCGTCGACCCGCGCTACAGCACCGTGGTCACCGTTCCCGACGGCCATCCCGCCACCCTTGCGCCAGCCGGTAGTTGGGCTGCAGTGTCGACGACGATCCGGGAGATACACGGTGGATGCCTCCTCGCGGATGCCGTCGCCGCCATCGGTATCTCCACCGAGGTCGAACTGGACACCGAGTCGGACCTCGTCAGTGATGACTTCGCCGCGGGAATTGCGCACAACCGCACGCGGCCTGCGTGGTGGCGCAGGCAGTTCCCCGATAGCACCGAACCGGTCGCGCTCGCCAGGTGGACGTTGACGCTGCTGTTGGCTGCTCCGGAGTCGATCGTGTTCGAGTGTGTGGATCTCGTCGAGAAGGCGTTGCTGGACTTGCCGCACGCCGGCCGCAGGGCGTTGCTCTCGATGTCCAGTGCGCTTGCGAGGTATGAGCTCGCGGAACCGTTGTCGCGGTCGATCCTCGGGTCGGTGAGGGTACTGGCCGCTCCGACGGCCGCACTTCTCCTTCACCACACAGCCAAGGTCGACGCTCTCGACCCGCTGGACGAGGTGTACCCACAGACATTGAGACACGTGCTGGATGCGGATCCGTACTGCTGGCCCGTAGAACGGGCCATCCACGCTCGGATGCACACACAACCGACGGAGGTCTTAAGCGCCGCGCTACGCCAGGTCGGACCTCTGGTGTGGTTCGGTCCTTCCGATGGGGCACAGGTGGAACTACCGCCTGGCCTCGTGCAGGCCATCCTCTGTGAGGCGGCGGAGTACCCGGAGTACTGGGTGACCCTGGCGGAGAGCTTGCACTCCGCAGCGACGAAAGAGACCCCATTGGCGGAGGTTGCCCGGACCGGTCGGTGGTTCGCCGTTGGGCGGTGAGGGGTCAGGTGAGTCGGTAGCCGTGGGCGGGGCGGTTGGCCATGCCGTAGCGGGGTTGGACTTCTGCCTTGCCTACCGCCACCAAGTGCTCCAGGTACCGCCTAGCGCTCACCCGCGACAGACCTGCCCGCTCGCCGACCTCCTGCGCCGACAGGTCCGTCGCACTGTCGCGCAACGCCTCGGTCACCAGTCGCAACGTCACCGCCGACAACCCCTTCGGCAACCCCGACCGAGGCCGGTGCTGCAACAACTGGTCCACCTCGTCCTGGTCCAGCCACCGGCCCAGCCGCTGTACCTCCTGCCGCCGTGCCAGGTACTCGCGCATCCGGTCCAGGAAAGCGGTCCGGGTGAACGGCTTCACCAGGTAGTGGTCGACGCCCCGGGACATGGCCTGCCGTACGGTCTCCAGCTCGCGCGCCGCGGTCACCGCGATGACGTCCACCGGAGGACCGGACCGTGCCCGCAGACGGGCCAGCACCTCCAAGCCCGAGATATCGGGCAGGTGGATGTCCAGCAGCACCAAGTCCGGGCGCAGGGCCTCCACAGCACGCAGCGCCTCGCCGCCGCCGTGAGCCTCGCCCACCACGGTGAACTCCGGCAGGGCCTCCAGGAAGCCCCGGTGGATCGCCGCCACGGCGAAGTCGTCGTCCACCACCAGCGTCCGCACGGTAGTCACGACCGGACACCTCCGTCCGGCAGCCACACGTCGAACGACGCCCCGCCCAGCTCCGAGTCTGTGATCTCCACCCGGCCGCTGCGCCGCGTGACCACCCTCGACACCAACGCCAGCCCGATCCCTCGTCCGTGCGCGCCCTCCGGCGCCTTCGAGCTCACGCCCAGCGTGAAGATCCGCCCGCGTTGCGACTCCTCGACCCCCGGGCCGTCGTCGTCCACGACCATCCGCACGCCGTCCGACGACGACCGCACCAGCACCCGCACCGTCCCACCGGGGTCCACGGCGTCCACCGCGTTGTCGACCAGGTTGCCCAGCACGGTCAGCGCGTCGTCGCCGGCCCGGGTCGCGACCGCCGAGGTCGGGTCCAGCCGCAGGGCCACGCCCCGCTCGTGCGCGGTGGACGACTTGGCCAGCAGCAGGGCCGCCAAGGCCGGGTCGGCGACGGCGCCGGAGATGATGTCGGACGTGACCGAGCCGGCGCCGCCGACGCGTTCGATGTAGGCGACGGCCTCCGCGCGCCGGTCCAGCTCGACCAGGCCGCCGATGACGTGCAGGTGGTTGGAGAACTCGTGTGCCTGTGCGCGCAGCACCTCGGTCACGGTCCGTTGCCCGTCGAGTTGGCGCAGCGCGTCGTGCAGCTCGGTCCGGTCGCGCAGGGTGAGCACCACGCCGACCGGGCGGCCCTGGGTCTTGGCGGTCATCCGGTTGGCCACCAGCACCCGTTCGCCGGCCAGGACCAGGCGGTCGGCCACGTCGTCCACGCCGCGGGCCAGGTCCAGCAGGCCGCCGTCCTCCAAGACCTGCGCCGCGGGACGTCCGGTCGGGTCCTCCGTCAGGTCCAGCAGCCGCATCGCCTCGTCGTTGACCAGCGCCAACCGCTCCCGCTCGTCCACGGCGACGACGCCCTCGCGGATGCCGTGCAGCATCGCGTCCCTTGTCTCCAGCAGCTGCGCGATCTCCGCCGGTTCCAGCTTGAACGTCCGCCGCCGGACCAGCTGCGTCACCAGCGCCGCGCCCAGCACGCCGACCAGGGCGGCGGCGGCCAGCCACCCGATCAGCTCCGGCAGGTCCTCGGCCAGGTCGGCGGACAGCTCGCTCTCCAGGATGCCCACCGACGCCATCCCGATGATCTGCCCGTCGGCCGCCCGCACCGGCACCTTCGCCCGCAGCGACGTGCCCAGCGTCCCGGTCTCGGTGCCGACGAACACCTGCCCGGACAACGCCGAACTCGGGTCCGTCGAGACGCGTTCCCCTATCCGCGCCGGGTCCGGGTGGGCGTAGCGGACACCGTTGCGGTCGGTCACCACCACGTAGGTCACGCCCGACGCCTTGCGGATCAGCTCCGCCAGCGGCTGGATGGTCGCCGCCGGGTCCGGCGAGCCGAACGCGTCCACCACCGTGGGCAACCGCGCGACGCTCTCGGCGACCGACAGCATCCGGTCCTTGTAGGCCTCGCGGATGCGGTCGGACTGGAGCTTGGCCGCCAGCAGGCCCGCCGCGCACGTCGTCACCAGCACGATGACCACCTGCAACACGAGCAGGGACCACCCGAGCGGGACGGTGCGGCGGCGGCGACGCATGGAGGGCATTCTGACCCACGGCGGGTCCGACCGGGCAAGACCTAAACGACCAATACGGCCCTTACGACCGATGCCTTACCGCTCGCACCCCCCGTCCCTACCGTTCCCGCCCAACCAGGGCGACGACGCCCTGGCGGGAACGTGGAGGCATTCGATGGCAGCACAGCACACCCGACTGCTCGCGGCGGTCCTCGCCGCGGGGCTGGCGCTCGCGGGGTGTGGGGGAGGCGCGAAGTCGTCGGCGACGGGGGAGATCGCCAAGCTGGAGATCATGGCCCCGGCCGACCCGGGCGGCGGCTGGGACCAGACCGCCCGCGCCATGCAGGCCGCCGTCACCGGGGCCGACCTGGTGAAGTCCGTGCAGGTCAGCAACGTCGGCGGGGCCGGCGGCACGGTCGGGCTGCAAAAGCTGGCCAACGAGCGGTCCGAGTCCTACCTGATGGTCACCGGCCTGGTCATGGTCGGCGCGGTGGAGACCAACGGCGTGGACAAGCGGCTGGAGGACACCACCCCGATCGCCCGGCTGACCGCCGAGGAGGAGGTGGTCGTCGTCCCGGCCGACTCGCCGTACCAGACGATCGAGGACCTGCTCAAGGCCGTGCAGGACAAGGGCCAGGGGGTGTCGATCACCGGCGGCTCGGCCGGCGGCACCGACCACATCCTCGCCGCGATGCTGCTCAAGGCCAAGGACATCGACCCGGCCAAGCTCAACTACGTGCCCTACTCCGGTGGCGGCGAGTCGCTGGCGGCGCTGCTGGGCAAGAAGGTCGACGCGGGCATCTCCGGCGTCGGCGAGTACAAGGAGCAGATCAAGGCGGGCAAGCTGCGCGCCCTGGGCACCTCCGGCCCCACGCCGAACCCGGAGCTGAACGCGCCGACGTTCAAGAACGTGGGCACCGGCGTCGAGCTGATCAACTGGCGTGGCGTGGTGGCGCCCGGGTCGATCTCGCCCGCGGCCAAGGACCGGCTGGTCAAGCTGGTCACCGACATGCACGCCAGCCCGCAGTGGCAGGAGGAGCTGAAGAAGAAGGGCTGGACCGACACGTTCCTGACCGGCCACGAGTTCTCCAAGTTCCTCACCGTGGAGATCGGCCGCATCAAGCCGGTCCTCCAGGACATCGGCCTGGTCAAGTGACCACCGAGGTCGCGCAGACCTCGGCCAAGGTCGAGGAGTACGTCTTCGGCGGCCTAGTCGTGGCGCTGGGCGTGTTCACCCTGGTGGACGCGGGCACCATCGCCACGACCCGGGACGCCGTGGGCGCCCGCGCCTTCCCCTACGCGGTGGGTGTGTTGCTGCTGGTCACGGGCGTGGCGGCGATCGTCGCCACGGCCCGGGGCCGGCTGGGCGAGGCCGAGGACGGCGAGGACGTCGACACCGGCGTGCGCACCGACTGGCTCACCGTGGCCAAGCTGGTCGCGCTGCTGGTGGCGCACCTGGTGCTGATCGACGTGGTCGGCTGGCCGGTGGCGGCGGCCGTGCTGTTCTTCGGCGCGGCGTGGGCGCTGGGCGCGGTGTGGTGGAAGGCGCTGGTGGTCGCCGTGGTGCTGGCGCTGGTGGTGCAGGTGGTGTTCGCGTCCGGGCTGGGCCTGTCGCTGCCGGCCGGCGTGTTCGAGGGGGTGCCGCTGCTCGATGGGTAGCCTCACCGCACTGCTTGAGGGCTTCGCGACCGCCGCGCAGCCCGAGTACCTGCTCTACGCCCTGCTGGGCGTCACCCTCGGCACCGCCGTGGGTGTGCTGCCGGGCATCGGCCCGGCGATGACGGTGGCCCTGCTGCTGCCGTTGACCTACACGCTGGAACCGACCGCCGCGTTGATCATCTTCGCGGGCATCTACTACGGCGGCATGTACGGCGGGTCGACGACCTCGATCCTGCTCAACACGCCGGGGGAGTCGTCCTCCATCGTCACCGCGCTGGAGGGCAACCGGATGGCCCGCGCGGGCAAGGGCGCGGCGGCGCTGGCCACGGCGGCGATCGGGTCGTTCGTGGCGGGCACCATCGCCACGGTGCTGCTCACGGCGTTGGCGCCGACCATCGCCGACATCGCCGTGACGCTCGGCCCGGCGGACTACGTGGCGCTGATGGTGGTGGCGTTCGCGACCGTCGCGGCGCTGCTGGGGTCCTCGCCGGTGCGCGGGCTGGCGTCGCTGGCCGTCGGGTTGTTCCTGGGCTTGGTCGGGACGGACACGTTGTCCGGTCAGCAGCGGTTCACCCTCGGGGTGCCGACGCTGGCCGACGGGATCGACGTCGTGGTCGTCGCGGTCGGCGTGTTCGCGGTCGGCGAGGCGCTCTACGTGGCCTCCCGGCTGCGGCACGGCCCGGTCGAGGTGGTGCCGGTCGGCGGGAAGTGGATGACCGGCGAGTTCTGGCGGCGGTCGTGGAAGCCGTGGCTGCGCGGCACGTTCATCGGGTTCCCGATCGGCACGGTGCCGGCGGGCGGCGCGGACGTCTCGACGTTCCTGTCCTACGCGGCGGAGAAGAAGCTGTCGCGGCACAAGGACGAGTTCGGCAAGGGCGCGATCGAGGGCGTCGCCGGTCCGGAGGCGGCCAACAACGCGGCGGCGGCGGGCGTCCTGGTGCCGCTGCTGACGCTGGGCCTGCCGACGACGGCGACCGCGGCGGTGATCGTGGCGGCGTTCCAGAGCTACGGCATCCAGCCCGGTCCGCTGCTGTTCACCACCAACTCGGCGATGGTGTGGGCGCTGATCGCGTCGCTGTACATCGGCAACGTGATGCTGCTGGTGCTCAACCTGCCGCTGGTGAAGATCTGGGTGAAGGTCCTCCAGATCCCGCGCCCCTACCTGTACGCGGGCATCCTGCTGTTCGCCGCGCTGGGCACCTACGCGGTGAACTTCGTGGTGGACGACCTGGTCGTGCTGCTGGTCATCGGCGCGGTCGGGTTCTTCATGCGCCGCCACGGCTACCCCGTGGCGCCGCTGGTGGTGGGCCTGATCCTGGGCCCGATGGCGGAGGAGCAGGTGCGCCGCACCTTGCAGATCAGCGAGGGCGACCCGTCCGCCCTGGTGACCAGCCCGTTCGCGGCGGCGGCCTACGCGCTGCTGGCGGCGGCACTCGTCGTGGCGGCGGTCCTGCGCCGCCGCCGGCCACGCGTGCCGGTCGCGACGGGCTGACCGTGCCGCCGCCGGGCGAGAGGCGCGCACGCCCGGCGGCGGTACGCACGATCGGTTGGATCATCGGCCGTGGCCGGGCGGTCGCGGGTCGTGGACACCAGGATGGGTGGACCCACACCGAAAGGGAGGTCCGGTGTCCACGTCGTTCCTCGACCGCAAGATCCGCCTGGGTTTCGACCGCCTGGACGGCGACCGGGATGGCCGGTTGTCCTGGCACGACCACGTGGTGATGGGGGAGCGGACGGCGGCGGCGTTGGGGCACCAGCCCGGGTCGGCCGCCGAGCACCGGATCATCGAGGCGTTCTGCCGGATCTGGGAGCGCGTGCACCGGCCGCACGACCTGGACGGTGACGGCAGTGTCACGCGGGAGGAGTTCGTGGCGGCGGTCGCCGGGGCGGCCGGGCGTGCGGGGGCGATCGCGGACATGGCGGTGGCGGTGTTCGAGGTGGCCGACGCCGACGGGGACGGTCGGATCGGGTTCGCCGAGTACCTGGCGTTCCTGCGCGGCCACCAGCCCGACGTGTCCGAGGAGGAGGTCGCGGAGGCCTTCGCGCACCTCGACCGGGACGGGGACGGGTCGGTGGTGCGGGCGGAGGTGGCGACGGCGATCGTCGAGTACTGGACCAGCGACGACCCGGCCGCGGCGGGCAACTGGTTCTACGGCCGGCCGCCCAGCAGCCTCAGCGCGGTCGCGCCGGGGGAGTCGGGTTCGGCGGTGTAGGTGATCAGGGTGCGGTCCGGAGCGCCGGGGACCGCGAACGCCTCGTAGTGCAGGGAGAAGTCCCCCGCGACGGGGTGGTGGAAGCGCTTCTCCCCGAACGGGCTGGTCCACACGTCGTGCTCGGCCCACAGCCGGCCGAAGTCCGGGTCGCGGTCGTGCAGTTCGGCCACGAGGTCGTGCAGCGCGCGGTCGTCGGGGTACATCCCGGCCAGCACGCGCAGGCCGCCGACGGTGTCGCGCGCCTTGTCCTCCCACGGGACCCACAGCGTGCGGGCGGCGGGGTCGAGGAAGATCAGGCGGGCCATGTTCGGCGGGTCGAGGGTGCCGAGGTCCACGCCGTAGAGGGCACTGGCCAGGGCGTTCCAGGCCAGCACGTCGGTGCGGGCGCCGAGGATGTAGGCGGGTCCGGCGATGCTGTCGAGCAGCCACCGCTGCTGCGGGCGGGTGGGGTGTTCGCCGGGCCGCAGGCCGTGCGGGCGGACCAGGGTGCGCAGGTGGCCGTGCTCGGTGTCGTCGAGCCGCAGGGCGCGGGCGACGGCGTCGAGGACCTGGTCGGAGACGTTGTCCAGGCGGCCCTGCTCGAAGCGGATGTAGTAGTCGGCGCTGATGCCGGCCAGCTGGGCCAGTTCCTCGCGGCGCAGGCCGGGCACTCGGCGGCGGGTGCCGAAGGTGGCCAGCCCCGCCTGTTCGGGGCTCAACCGGCCGCGTCGGGACCGCAGGAACTCGCTCAGCTCGCTCACGGCCGCAAGCCTAGGTCTGGAATACCCAGGAAATCTCCGGCTCTGGGTAGGCCGGTCGGCGGGCCGCACGATCTTCCTCATGGACATCTTGATCTCGGGTGCGGGTGTGGCGGGTTTGTCGTTGGCCTACTGGCTGCGGCGGTACGGGGTGGACGTGACCGTGGTCGAGCGGGCGCCGGAGGTGCGCGACGGCGGGTACAAGGTGGACCTGCGCGGCGCCGCGGTCGAGGTGGCCCGCCGCGCCGGGGTGCTGGCCGACCTGCTGGCGCTGGAGACGCAGGTCCGGGACGCCCACTTCGTCGACTCCGCCGGGCGGCGGGTGGCGACGATGAGCGCCGACGTCTTCGGCGGGCGCGAGGGGGAGGACCTGGAGGTCCTGCGCGGGGACCTGGTCCGCGTGCTGCGGGACGCGGCGGACGTCGAGTACCTGTTCGGCGACTCGGTCGAGGAGCTGGCCGAGGTGGACGGCGGGGTGGCGGTCCGGTTCGTCTCCGGGCTGGAGCGGGTGTTCGACGTGGTGGTCGGCGCGGACGGGGTGCACTCGCGGGTGCGGGAGCTGGTGTTCGGGGACGAGGAGCGGTTCCGGCACGACCTCGGGCACCACGTGTCGATCTTCACCTCGTCCTCCGGGCACGGGCTGGACCGCGAGGAGCTGCTGTACGCCGAGCCCGGTCGCACGGCCAACGTCTACCGGACGGCCGGCGACGGCGGCGCCCGCGCCCTGTTCCTGTTCCGCTCGCCCGAGCACGCCGGCCCGCCCGCGCGGCAGCTGGCGGAGGCGTTCGAGGGGGCCGGGTGGAAGGTGCCCGAGCTGCTGGCCGAGGCGGCGTCGGCGCGGGACCTGTACTTCGACTCGGTGAGCCTGATCCGGATGCCGCGCTGGTCCGCGGGCCGGGTCGTGCTGGTGGGCGACGCGGCTTACGCGGCCTCGCCGGCTTCCGGCCAGGGCACGAGCCTGGCGCTGGTCGGCGCGTACGTCCTGGCGGGCGAGCTGGTCAACGGCCTGGACGGGGCGTTCGACCGCTACGAGACCGTCCTGCGCGACTTCGTCACCGCGAACCAGGCCCTGGCCGAAGCCAACCTCAAGGGCATGGTGCTGTCCTCCAAGGCCAAGATCTGGTTCCAGACCCGGATGCTGCGCCTGATGCCGCACCTGCCCGGCCGCGACCGCGTGATCGAGCGGATCACCGAACCGATCCGGCGGGCGGCCACGGCGATCACGCTGCCCGACTACTGACCTGAACTCTTGCGCAATCTTGATGCCTCACGTGAAGATATCGGCGTCCAGCCGTCGCCAAGCCGAAGGATTTCCATGACGTCGCCGTTCGGTCTGCACCGTGTCGTCGAGCCCGCGGGCGTCCTGCCGCAGCAGGCGTGGCGGCTGGACCCGACACCGGAGTGCGGCGCGGACGAGGTCGTGGTGGACGTCGAGCGGCTCAACCTGGACGCCGCCTCCTTCCGCCAACTGCGCGAGGAGCACGGGGACGGCATCAAGCGGGCCGTGCTGGACATCGTGGCCGAGCGCGGCAAGATGCAGAACCCGGTCACCGGGTCCGGCGGGATGCTGCTGGGCACGGTGCGCGCGGTCGGCCCGGACTCGCCGCTGGGCCTCCAGCCCGGCGACCGGATCGCCACCCTGGTGTCGCTCACGCTCACCCCGCTGCGGATCACCGACGACCTGGCGAGCTGGGACGGCACGACCGAGCAGGTCCCGTGCGCGGGCACGGCGGTGCTGTTCGGCCGGTCCATCGCGGCCGTGCTGCCCGCCGACCTGCCCGACGAGCTCGCGCTGTCCGTGCTGGACGTGTGCGGCGCGCCGGCCCTGACCGACCGGGTGGTGCGGCGCAAGTCGGCCAACTCCGTGCTGGTCCTGGGCGGTGGCGGCAAGTCCGGGTCGCTGTCGCTGGCCGCCGCCCGCCGCGCCGGCGCGACCCGGCTGGTGGCCCTCGTGCCCACCGAGGGCGAGGCCGCGCGGGTGCGGGAGTCCGGCCTGGCCGACGAGGTCGTGATCGCCGACGCCCGCAACCCCGTCGCCGTCCTGGACGCCGTGGGCGCGCCCGTGGACGTGACGGTGGTGTGCGTGGACGTCCCGGGCTGCGAGCACGGCGCGATCCTGGCCACCGCCGACGGCGGCACGGTCGTGTTCTTCTCGATGGCCACCTCCTTCTCCGCCGCCGCGCTGGGCGCGGAGGGCCTGGCGGCGGACGTGGAGATGCTGGTCGGCAACGGCTACGTGCCCGGTCACGCCGAGTTCGCCCTGGACCTGCTGCGCGCCGAGCCTGCCGTGTGGGCGCTGTTCGACCACCGGCAGACTGCACAGGCGTGACTACCGTGAACAGGACCCAGCTGCTGGTCGGTGGCCGGGTCCACTCCCCGACCTCGCCGGACGCCACCGCGATGGCGATCACCGACGGCACCGTGGTGTGGCTGGGCCAGGACTCCGTGGGCCGTGCCCTGCACCCCGCCGCCGAGGTCGTGGACCTGGCCGGCGCGTGGGTCGCGCCCGCGTTCGTGGACGCCCACGTGCACGCCACGTCCGCCGGCCTGCTGCGCACCGGCCTGGACCTGACCCGCTGCCGGTCCCTGGTCGAGCTGCTCGACGCGGTGCGCGCCGCCGAAGGCCCCCTGGTGTGGGGGCACGGCTGGGACGAGACCCGCTGGCCCGAGCACCGCCCGCCCACGCGCGCCGAGCTGGACGACGCCGCCTGCGGCAAGACCGTCTACCTCTCGCGCATCGACGTGCACTCGGCGCTGGTCTCCACCGCCCTGGTCGATCTCGCCCCGACCGCCCGCGCCGCCGACGGCTGGTCCCCGGACGGCCCGCTGTCCCGCGCCGCGCACCACCTCGTGCGGGGCGCGGCCAAGGACGCCATCCCCGCCGACCGGCGCCGGGCCGCGCAGCGGGCGTTCCTGGAGCACGCGGCCTCGATGGGCATCGCCTCCGTGCACGAGTGCGCCGGCCCCGACATCTCCAGCCGCGACGACCTGGCCGACCTGCTCGCCGGGACCCACGGACCGGAGGTCGTGGGCTACTGGGGCTCCCGCGACCCGATCGACCTGCCTGTGCGCGGCCTGGCCGGCGACCTGTTCGTGGACGGCGCGCTGGGCTCCCGCACGGCCGCGCTGTGCGACCCGTACGCCGACGCCGACACCTCCGGCGCGCTGTACCTGTCCGCCGACGAGATCGCCGCGCACCTGGTGGCCTGCACCCAGGCCGGGTTGCAGGGCGGGTTCCACGTCATCGGCGACGCCGCGATGGCCGCCGTGGTCGAGGGCTTCGAGAAGGCCGCCGCGACCGTCGGCGCGCCCGCGCTGGCCGCCCGCCGCCACCGGCTGGAACACGTCGAGATGATCACCGCCGAGCAGGCCGCGAAACTGGGCTCGTGGGGCGTGGTCGCGTCGGTGCAGCCGCTGTTCGACCACGAGTGGGGCGGCCCCGAGGGCATGTACGCGCAGCGCCTGGGCATCGAGCGCGGCACGGCGCTCAACCCGTTCGCCCAGCTCGCGAGCGCCGGCCTCGTGCTGGCCTTCGGCTCCGACGCCCCCGTGACCGCGGTGGACCCGTGGGCGGCGATCCGCGCCGCCGTCCACCACCGCACGGACGGCTTCGGCATCTCCCCGCGCGCCGCGTTCAACGCCCACACCCGCGGCGGCTGGCGCGCGGCCGGCGTGGACGACGGCATCACCGGCACCCTCCAGCCCGGCGCGCCCGCCACCTACGCGGTGTGGGAAGCGGGGGAGCTGGAGGTCAGAACGCCCGACTCGCGCGTGCAGCGGTGGTCCACCGACCCGCGCTCCCGCGTGCCCGGACTGCCGTCCCTCGACTCGACCCCCACCTGCTTGCGGACCGTGTTGCGCGGCCGGACGATTTTCGAAAGGGAGTGACAATGGCGTTGCTCGACCTCGACCCCGATGTGGTCGCCACGGCGCGCAGGCTCGCCGCGAGGGCGGCGGAGCCCGTGGTGGCCATCGCGAAGGCCCACACCACGGTGGCGGTCGAGCGCGCCACACTGCGGCTGGCCGGGATCACCGGCGCCGACTCCACCCACCGCGCGGGCGACGTGCCGTGGGTGAACCGGGTGATCGACACCGTGCGCGAGCACTGCGGGCTCGAACACGGTGTCGCCCTGCCCGCCTTCCACGCGCTCAAGGAGCACAACCTCGGCACCCTGACCGAGCTGGCCGAGGCCACCGCCGCCGGCCAGGTCCGGTTCACCGTTCCCGAGGGCCGCGACCGCACCCGCGCCGAGAAAGCCGCCCGCACCGCGATCACCCGCGGCATCAAGACCGTCGACCGCAACCGCGCCCAGCGGGACAAGCTGGTGGCCAAGTGGGGCGACCCCGCGCAGCGGCCGTGGATCTACCTCATCGTCGCCACCGGCGACATCGACGAGGACGTCGTCCAGGCCCAGAACGCGGCCCGCGCGGGCGCCGACATCATCGCCGTGATCCGCTCCACCGGCCAGTCGCTGCTGGACTACGTCCCCGAGGGCGCGACGCACCACGGGTTCGCGGGCACCTACGCCACCCAGGAGAACTTCCGCATCATGCGGGCCGCCCTGGACGACGTGTCCAAGGAGGTCGGCCGGTACGTGCGGCTGACCAACTACGCCTCCGGCCTGTGCATGCCCGAGATCGCGGTGCTGGCCGGGTTGCAGCGCCTGGACATGATGCTCAACGACTCGATGTACGGGATCCTGTTCCGCGACATCAACCCCATCCGCACGTTCGTCGACCAGCGGTTCTCCCGCCAGGTCCACGCCCGCGCCGGCATCATCATCAACACCGGCGAGGACAACTACCTCACCACCGCCGACGCCGTGGACGCCGCGCACACGGTCACCGTGTCGCAGTTGCTGAACGAGCACTTCGCGCACGAGGCCGGGCTGCCCGACCATCTGCTGGGCCTGGGGCACGCGTTCGAGATCAACCCGAAGGTGCCCGAGTCGTTCCGGCTGGAGCTGGCGCACGCCCTCCTGGCGCGCGAGCTGTTCCCCGACGCGCCGCTGAAGTGGATGCCGCCGACCAAGCACATGACCGGCGACGTGTTCAACGGCTACCTGCTCGACGGGTTCTTCAACCTCGCGGGCGTGCTGACCGGCCAGTCGATCCTGCTGGTCGGCATGATGACCGAGGCCGTGGTGACCCCGTTCCTGTCCGACCGGGACCTGGCGCTGGCCAACGTCCGCTACGTGCTCAACGCCGCCGGCGGGCTGGCGGAGGACTTCCGGCCCGCGCCGGACGGGTTGATCGTCAAGCGCGCCCACCAGGTGCTCGGCGAGGCCGTGGACCTGCTGGAGCGGATCGTGGACGACGGTCTGCTCAACGCGATCGCGGACGGCACGTTCGGCCTGATGAAGCGCCCCGCCGACGCGGGCAAGGGCGCGGACGGCGTGGTGGAGAAGGCCGACGGGTACTGCAACCCGGCCTCGGAGCTGCTGGAGGTGGGTCGGTGAAGCGGCACGTGCGTCCCTACGGCGACACCACCGGCGACGGGATGGTGCAGACGTCGTTCACCCTGCCGGTGCCGTTCGGTCCCAAGGCCGACGGCGCGGCGCAGCAGCTGGCGAACAAGATGGGCATCGACCCGGCGATGGTCGTGCACTCGCACCCCATCGGCGCGGACTTCACCTTCTTCGTCGTCTACGGGTCGGTCAAGCACATCGTGGACCTGGACGAGGTGCGGGTCGTGGAGCGCGAGTACCCGCTGCTCTCGCCCACAGAGGTCAACACGACGGTGAAGAAGCTGTTGCGGCGCAAGCTGGTCGTGGTCGGCGGGTGCATCGGCACCGACGCGCACACGGTCGGCATCGACGCCATCCTCAACATCAAGGGCTTCGCCGGCGAGAAGGGCCTGGAGTACTACCGCGAGCTCAAGGTCGTGAACCTGGGCGCGCAGGTGTCGGTGCCCGAGCTGGTGCGCCGAGCGCGGTCGGAGAAGGCCGACGCGGTGCTGGTGTCGCAGGTCGTCACGCAGCGGGACGCGCACATCCTCAACACCCAGGAGATGTCCGCGGCGTTCCGGGAGGCGATGGGCGCCCGCCGCCCGCTCCTGATCGCCGGCGGCCCCCGCTTCGACCCGCTGATGGCGGGGGAGCTGGGCGTCGACCGGGTGTTCAGCCGGGGCACCACGCCCGGCGAGGTCGCCAGCTACCTGGTGCACGCGATGCAGGAGAGGAAAGGGGCAGCGTGAGCCTGACCGAGGGTTTCTCCGTCACCCACCGTCGCTACGTGCCGCACTCGCACGCCCACTACGGGGGCAACCTCGTGGACGGCGCGTACGGGCTGGGCCTGTTCGGCGACGTGGCCACGGAACTGCTGATCCGCACCGACGCCGACGAGGGCCTGTTCGCGGGCTACTCGGCCGTCGAGTTCGCGGCCCCCATCCAGGCCGGCGACGTCATCGAGGCCACCGCGACCCTGGTCCGCATCGGCACCCGCTCCCGCGAGATCGAGTTCGAGGCCCGCGTCGTCTGCCGCTCCGCCCCGGACCGCGGCCCCTCGGCGGCCGACGTCCTCGACCCGCCGGTCGTGGTCACCCGCGCCCGCGGCACGGTGGTGGCGCCCAAGAAGGGCTGACCCCAATGCTGTTTGTGTTGGACGCTGGCGATGTTTTCCGCCGGAGAACCTCGCCATCGTCCAACACAAACAACTAGTACCGCCCCCGGCCGCCGGTACGCCTGCTGCCCGGGCCGCACTCAGGTCCGCCTCGGCACACGTCGGGTCGCCCTACGCCGGGTGGCTGCCGTGATAGCGGTCTGTTGTCCTCCGCCGCCCGGCTTCTGCCACCATCGACGGGTGATCAGCCTCGATCCGGCCTCCTCCGTGCCCCCGTTCGAGCAGGTGCGGTCCCAGTTCGCGCGCAAGATCACCGAGCGCGAGTTGGCCGTGGGCACGCGGTTGCCCACCGTGCGGGCGCTTGCCGCCGAACTGGGTATCGCGGTGAACACCGTGGCCCGTGCCTACCGGGAGTTGGAGGAGGCGGGTCTCATCGAGACCCGTGGTAGAGCGGGGACCGTGGTCAGCGCGGCGGGGGAGCGCAGTCGGGAACGGGTGTTGCGCGCCGCCCGCTCGTACGCCGCCACGGCCCGGGAGCAGGGGCTCACGGCCGAGGAAGCGCTGGAGATCGTCCGCGCGGCCCTCACGGACTGAGCCGTCCCTCCTCAGTAGGGTGGCCGGGTGGCGACCGAACGCAGCGACCCGGCGCGCGCCCTCGCGGTGCTGTGGCGCACCGGCGTGCCCCGCAAGGGCCTGGGGCTGGACCGGATCGTGGCCGCCGCGGTCGAGTTGGCCGACGCCGAGGGGCTCGCGGCGGTGTCGATGCGCCGGGTCGCCGACAAGCTCGGCGTGGGCACGATGTCGCTCTACACGCACGTGCCCGGCAAGGCCGAGCTGGTCGACGTCATGGTGGACACCGTCAGCGCCGAGACCGGCCGCGAGGACGTCCCCGGCGGGTGGCGGGCCAGGTTGGCGCACGTGGCCCGGGAGAACTGGGCGTTGTGCCTGCGCCACCCGTGGCTGCTGGAGGTCTCCGGGCACCGGGCGGTGCTCGGGCCGGGGGTCGCCGCCAAGTACGACTTCGAGTTGCGCGCGGTCGACGGGATCGGGCTGACCGACGTGGAGATGGACGCCGTGCTCACCCTCGTGCTGGGGCACGTCCGGGCGGCGGCGCGGCTCGCGGTCGAGGCGGCCCGGGTCGAGCGGAGCACCGGGCTGACCGACGAGCAGTGGTGGGCCGCCGCCGCGCCGGTCCTGGCCGCGGTGTTCGACCCGGCGCGGTTCCCGCTCGCGGCCCGGGTGGGCGCGGCGGCGGGGCAGGCGCACGGGGCGGCCTTCTCGGGGGAGCACGCGTTCGAGTTCGGGCTGGAACGCGTGCTCGACGGCGTCGAGGCGCTGGTGCGCTCGCGCGACCGACCGGGTCAGTAGGGGCGCTTGGGCATCGTGGCCCACAGCACGAGGTAGATCACGAACTGCGGTCCCGGCAGCAGGCAGGACAGCAGGAACAGCAGCCGCACCGTGTTCGGCTTCCAGCCGAAGCGGGCGGCCAGTCCCGCGCACACGCCGGCGATCACGCGCTGGTTCTGGGGCCTGGTCAACGTGGTCATGCCTCCACCATCCGCCTGTCGAGCACTCCTCGCATCGGTGGGAACCCTGAACCGCACCCCGACCGGCGGCCCACCCGGGCCAGGGGCGGGAGACCCGCCTCACGCGCGCGCAACCCGCGCCCCGCCCACACGTCCGGACCACACGTGGAGGTGATCTCGGTGGCCGGTGTCGGCCCAGGCAGGCGGCCTCGTAGGCTGGTCGGCGTGGTCGCACCTCCCGTGGCGCCGGACCAGTCCGCCGCCGACACGCCCCCCGCCCGCCGTCGGGACGTGCGGGGCACCCTGCTGCGGATCGTGCTCGCGGCCTCCGGCGGGGGACTGGTGTTCCTCAGCTTCCCGCCGCGCACGCTGTGGTGGCTGGCCCCGATCGGGTTCGCCGTGCTCGGCGTGCTGCTGCACGGGCGGAAGATGCGCGCGGGCTTCGGGCTGGGGCTGGTGTGGGGCCTGGGGTTCACGGTCCCGCTGCTGCGCTGGACCGGCGAGTTCGTCGGCCTGATCGCGTGGCTGCCGCTGGCACTGGTGTGCGCGGTGCTCATCGCGGTCGGCACGGCGTTCATGGCGCGGGTGTCGGGGCTGCCGGGCGCGCCGCTGTGGATGGCGCTGCTGTGGGTGGCCGACGAGCTCCTGCGCGGCGTGTTCCCGTTCGGCGGGTTCCCCTGGGGCAAGATCGCCTTCGGTCAGCCGGAGGGCTGGTACCTGCCGCTGGCCTCGCTGGGCGGTGCGCCGCTGGTCGGGTTCGCCGTCGCGCTGACCGGCTTCGGCCTGGCCCACCTGGGCCGCAACTGGAAGCTCGGCGCGCCCCTGGTGGCGCTGCCGCTGGCCCTGGGCCTGGCCGCGACGCCGCTGGTGGGCACCGCGCCCGACCAGGGCACCGTCGTGGTGGCGGCCATCCAGGGCAACGTGCCCCGCGCCGGCCTGGACTTCAACTCCCAGCGCCGCGCCGTGCTGGACAACCACGTCAAGCGCACGATCGAGCTGGCCGAGGCGATTCGGGCCGGTCGGGAGAAGCAGCCCGACCTGGTCATCTGGCCGGAGAACTCCTCCGACATCGACCCCTTCCGCAACGTCGACGCCGCCGCCCAGATCGACCGGGCCGCCCGCGCGATCAAGGCACCCATCGCGGTGGGCGCGGTGGTCATCGACAGGTCGGACAACCTGCCGCGCAACACCGTGGTGCTGTGGGACCCCGAGCGCGGCCCCGTCGACACCTACACGAAACGGCAGCTCCAGCCCTTCGGCGAGACCATGCCCTACCGCGAGTTCTTCCGGATCTTCTCCAAGACCGTGGACCGGGCGGGGGTGTTCCAGCCGGGTTCGGACCCCGAGGGGTTCGTGATGGGACCGGCGAAGGTGGCGATCGACACGTGCTACGAGGTCGCGTTCGACGGTGTGGTGCGCGACTCCATCACGGCGGGCGCGAACCTGATCGCGATCCCGACCAACAACGCCACGTTCGGCTTCACCGAGATGACCTACCAGCAGCTCGCGATGTCCCGCGTGCGGGCCGTGGAGCACGGTAAAGCGGTGGTCGTGGCGGCCACCAGCGGGGTCAGCGCGATCGTGCAACCAGACGGCTCGGTCACCCACCGGACTGGTTTGTTCACCCCCGACGCACTGGTGGCGGAGCTGCCGCTGCGCGGGGAGGCTACGCTGGCCACCCGGCTCGGCGCATGGCCCGAGTGGGTGATGACCGCCCTGGGCCTTCTGGCCGTGGCGCTCAGCTTGACAGTGAAACGACGAGGATCGCGTCCGACCCCTGGTGCGGGGATCGGCGAGGAGGAAACGGATGGCGGACCAGCAGGCGCAGCCTGACCGCGAGCTCGGGCCGGTGCTGGTGGTGATCCCGACCTACAACGAGCGGGACAACATCGGGAAGATCGTGAAGCGGCTGCACGCGGCCCTGCCGAAGGTGCACGCGCTCGTGGTCGACGACGGGAGCCCCGACGGCACGGGACAGCTGGCCGACGAGATGGCCGCCGCGGACGACCGGGTGCACGTGCTGCACCGCACGGAGAAGGCCGGTCTGGGCGCCGCCTACGTGGCGGGCTTCCGCTGGGCGCTGGACCACGGCTACGAGGTCGTGGTGGAGATGGACGCCGACGGCTCGCACGCGCCGGAGGACCTGCCGCGGCTGCTGGAGGCGCTGCGGGACGCGGACCTGGTGCTGGGCTCCCGGTACGTGCCGGGCGGCTCCACGGTGAACTGGCCGTGGCACCGGCAGCTGATCTCGCGCGGCGGCAACGTGTTCTCCCAGGTCGCGCTGGGCACGTCGGTCAAGGACATCACCGGCGGGTTCCGGGCGTTCCGGGCGGACGTGCTGCGCAAGCTGAAGCTGGACACGGTGGCCTCGCAGGGCTACTGCTTCCAGATCGACCTGGCGTGGCGCACGATCGAGCTGGGCCACCGGGTGGTCGAGGTGCCGATCACGTTCACCGAGCGCGAGCTGGGCGAGTCGAAGATGAGCGGCAACATCGTGCGCGAGGCGTTGCTGCGAGTGACGAAGTGGGGCATGCGCCGCCGTTACACGCAGCTGCGGGACCTGTTCGCGCCGAAGGCGAAGGCCGGCTCGCGCGGCTGAGTGCGCGGGCGTCCACGGGCGTGACAAAAGGGGGCCTCCGGGTTGTTCGGAGGCCCCCTTCGCGTGTGTGCGGGGGTGTCAGGCGGTGCGGGTGCGCCGACCCCTCAGCTCCTCCAGCCGCTCGTCCAGCAGCTCCTCCAGCTCGGGGATGGAGCGGCGCTCCAGGAGCATGTCCCAGTGCGTGCGCGGCGGCTTGACCTTCTTGGCCTCCGGCTCGGCACCGTCGATGATCTTGGATTCCTGGCCGTGCAGGCGGCACTCCCAGGTGTGCGGGATCTCGGCGTCGTCGGAGAACGGCACCTCGAAGTCGTGGCCCTTGGGGCAGGCGTACCGCACCGACCGGCGCGGGGCGAGGTCGTGATTGCGGTCGGTCTCGTAGCTGACTGCTCCGAGCCGGCTACCCCGTAGAACGCGGTCGGCCATGGCGGTTCCTTTCGCTCGGCTCAGGGCCGGGGCCCAGGCGGTGTTGCTCACCGAGTGCAACGATCGGACTGCTCCGTTCGTTCCCGGCGTCACGGTCATGGTCGCCCACAGTGACGTCTTTCACTCGTCAACGAAGGCTTCCTCCTAAGGGATGCAATCGCGGCGAGATCGTGACGCGTTATCAAGCTGTCGGGCTACTTCATCACTCCGATGGAGTAGTTCCGGCAGAAAGTGTGCGGCTGCGACAGCTTAGACCGAACACGCAGGGCGATGTTAACTCGGGTTTAACTCGCTGGTAGTGACTTGCATCGCTCGGACGCTCACTCTCCGTCATTTTGATGGCTCCGGTGGAATCGGCGACGCTGCGTGTCGTCACCGACCTGCTCCGTGGCCGCTGCCGAAGAAGGGTCACCCGGTCGGCCCGCACCCAAACGTTGGGCGGGGAATTTATTCCACCTAGTGATTTCAGTGTGGACTTAAAGATCGTCGCTGGTCAGCGCGTCGTGCAGCCGGTCGAGGAACTCCCGTTGGGCGGTGACCAGCTTCGGACGGGCCTCGGCGAGGGGCACCCAGGCGACGCGGTCGACCTCGGGGTACTCGCGGAAGGTGCCCTTGGGGTGTTCGAGGGTGAAGGTGCCGGGGACGACCCGGTCGGGGTCCAGGTCGCCTTCCAGGGCCCAGACGTGGACGGTCTTGCCGCCGGACTGGCGGACGTGGCCCAGCGGGCGCAGGTCGCCGGCGGGGACGGGCAGGCCGAGCTCCTCGGTGAACTCGCGGCGGGCGGTGTCCTCGAGGGGCTCGTCGCCGTCGGGTTCACCCTTGGGGATGGACCAGGCGCCGGCGTCCTTGCGCGCCCAGAACGGGCCGCCCATGTGTCCGATGAGCACTTCCAGGCCGTCGGCGGTGGCGCGGTGCAGCAGGATGCCCGCGCTGATCTTCCCGGTCACGGTGATCAGTGTGCCGGGTGCCGCCGGGTCGGGCGGCGCGGGTCGGTCCCGGCGCGAGTGCGGTACGCCACCGGTACGCCCCCAATGCACGGCCCGGTAAGCGGTCCGTGCGGCGCTCGGGTCGGGCGTGCGAGCCGTTTTGTCGGTGCCCCCTGGGACAATGGTGTCGGGGGCCGGAGGCCGGCGCCTGGCGCGTGCGGCTCGCCGCGGAGGGCCTCAGGTGAGGCTGAGCTGGCGGCTGTCGACGGCGGTGGGGCCGAGGTCGCCGGTGCGGTAGTGGCGGCGGCACAGGACCTGGTAGCGGACTTCCTCGGTGGTGGCGGCGGTGTCGGCGACCAGGACGGTGTCGCCGGCTCGGACGACGTCGCCGTCGTGGACGCGGGCGTTGAAGCGGCCGGGGTGGCCGCACCAGCACAGGACCTCGACCTGGATGGCGTTGAGCTCGTCGGCCAGTTCGAACAGCCGGGCGGAGCCGGGGAACAGGGTGCTGCGGAAGTCCGTGGCCAGGCCGAAGCAGTAGACGTCGAGTTGGGCGTCGTCGGCGAGTTCGGCGAGCTGGTCGACCTGGGTGGGGTGGAGGAACTGGGCTTCGTCGACGACGAGGTAGTCGACGCGGGTGCCCTGGGACCAGTGGGTGCGCACGAGGGCGCACAGGTCCATGTCCTCGTGGACCTCGATGGCGCGGCGGGCCAGGCCCATGCGGCTGGTGATGCTGGGGGTGCCGGAGCGGTCGTGGCGGACCAGGAGCAGGCCGCTGCGGCCCTGGCGGGCCTGGTTGTGGTCGATCTGGAGGGCGAGGGTGGACTTGCCGCAGTCCATGGGGCCGAAGAAGAACCGGAGCCTGCCGGTGGCGGTGACGCCGCGGCGGGCTCCGGCGGCGGGTACCGAGGACAGGGCGTCGGTGGGGTCTGTGCTGGGGTTCGTCGGCTCCACGGCGGGCCACCTTAGTGGTATCACCGCACCCGCTGGGCGCTCCTCCTGTCGTCCGCAGTCGATCGAGGAGGGTCCGATGGTGCGCAGGTTGGCGTCGGTGTTGGTGTTGTGCCTGATCACGTCGTTGTGCGTGGTGGTGCCGGCTTCGGCGGCGCCGGTGTTGGGGTGTACCCAGACCGAGACGTTCAAGACCTTCCGGTGGGAGTGGAACGGGGAGTACTACACGCCGGTGGGGACCTACTTCCACGGCTATGTGGGGTCGTCCGCGGCGACCCTGACGACGTCCTTCAAGACGTGGCACGTGACGTACAAGGACAACGGGGCCACCATCGCGACCTACTCGCACGCGTACGCGTTGCGGTGTGACGCGGAGGGGTCGGCGGTGGGGGAGGTGGACCTGACGCGGTCGCCGGGGGAGACGTTGTCGGAGTTCGACCTGCGGTGCGGGACGGCGAACTTCTCCAGTGGGGACACGGCGTACGCGTTGGTGGGGTCGCGGTCGCAGTTCGCGGTGACGTGGCGGTACTGGTCGACGAAGACGACATCGCCGTTGCTGACGTACTGGGGTGTCGCGTCGGCTCGCTGCGCCTAAGAGCAGGTTCAGCACTGTCAATAGCTTCAGTGTAACCCGAAAGTGTAACTTGTCGTCGGTGCGATCCCGAACTCGTCCTCGAACACCAACAGGCCGGGATCGGAGAAATGCTCCTCTAGCCCGCATACACCGCTTTGCGATATAACCTGCGGTGTGAGAGGTATGTCGGAGCAGGCGTTCCTGGTGTTGACCGCGTTGGCCGGTGAGCCGTTGCACGGGTACGCGATCGTGCAGGCGGTGGAGACCCTGTCGGAGGGCCGGACGCGGTTGCGGGTCGGGACGCTGTACGGGGTGTTGGACCGGCTGGTCGCCGAGGGGTTGGCGGAGCGGGACCGGGAGGAGGTGCACCAGGGTCGGTTGCGGCGCTACTACCGGTTGACCGACGACGGGGTGCGGGCGTTGAGCGCGGAGGTGGCGCGGATGTCGGCGAACGTGCGGGCGGCCTCGGCGGTGCTGCGGGCTCGGGAGGCACGGTGAGCGGGTCGAACCTGGAGCGGCGCTACCGGCGGCTGCTGCGCGTGCTGCCCGCCTGGTACCGGGCGGGGCGCGAGGAGGAGATGGTCGGGATCTTCCTGGCCGACCGGGCCGATGTCGCCGAGTCCGGGGAGTTGGACCTGGAGCACGGGTGGCCGGGTTGGGGTGAGGTGGGGGCGACGCTGGGCCTGGCGGTGCGGGTGCGGTTCGGGGTGGCGCGGCCGGCGGGTGCGGTGGTGCGGCTGGTGGCGGTGGCCGGGGTGCTGGCGCAGGTCGTGCTGGTGGGCCAGGGGTGGGGGTCGTTGGCGCGGTTCGGCGGGGTGTGGGAGTGGTGGTTCGACGCGTTGGTGGCCGTGGCGGTCGTGGGGGTGGCGGCGCGGCAGTGGGTGGCGGTGAAGGCGGCGGTGGGGGTGCTCGCCGTGCAGGGGGTTGTGCTGGTGCAGGACGCGTGGGCGTGGGTGCCGGTCGGGGTGTCGTGGGTGACGGCGGTGGCGCTGGTGGTGGGGTGGCACCGCGAAGCCCCGCCGGTGCCGCGGGCGCGTTGGTGGGCGGCCGTGGTGGCGGGGCTGGTGTCGGGCGCGGTGTGGGGGTTGGTGGTGCCGTTGTCGCCGGTGGCGTTCGTGGTGGCGGCGGTGGTCACCACGGGTGTGGTGGCGGGGTTCAGACCTTGGCGGGCAGCGGGTTCCCCGACGCCTTGATGGCCTTGCGGACCGGGACGAAGATCATCAGGACGAAGCCGATGACGAAGAAGATCACCAGGCTGATGATGGCGAGGCGGAAGGAGCCGGTGGCCTGGCCGACGCCGGCGAACACCAGGGGGCCGAGCCAGGAGGTGGAGCGCTCGCCGACCTCGTAGAGGCTGAAGTACTGGGCTTCGCGGCCGGGCGGGATCATCTGGGAGAACAGGGAGCGGGACAGGGCGTTGGTGCCGCCGAGCACGATGCCGATGCCGACCGCGAGCGCGTAGAACTGGAACTGCTGGCCCTGCTGGACGAAGTAGGCGGCGGCCAGGACGACGATCCACACCACCAGGCTGATCATGATGGTGCGCTTGGCGCCCCAGCGCTTGGCCATCCAGCCGTGCAGCATCGCGCCGCCGAAGGCGACGAACTGGACGATGAGGATGGTGGCGATCAGGACGGTCTCGTCGAGCTTGAGTTCCTCGCGGCCGTACTGGGCGGAGACGTTGGCGACGGTGGCGATGCCGTCGGTGTAGATGAGGTAGGTGCCCAGGAACGCGAGGGTGAGGGGGAAGCCCAGGGCCAGGCGCATGGTCTGGCGGAGTTCCTTGAACCCGGCGGTGATGACCGAGGCACCGGATTCGCCGCCGTGGGGTTGCTGGTGGCGCTTGAGGCGGGTCAGCGGGATGAAGGTGAAGGCGGCCCACCAGATGCCCGAGAGGACGAAGGCGACGCGGACGGCGGCGGCTTCGGACAGGCCGAGGGCGTCGTGGCCGAGGAACAGTCCGAGGTGGACGGCCAGGGCGAGGCCGCCGCCGAGGTAGCCGAAGGCCCAGCCGCGGCTGGAGACGGCGTCGCGTTCGTCGGCGGTGGCGATCTCGGGCAGGAAGGCGTAGTAGACGACGATCGAGGCGCCGTAGCAGATGTTGGCGAGGATGAACAGGACGACGCCGAGCTGCCAGTTGCTGCCGGCGACGAAGGCGAGGGCGGCGGTGGCGGCGGCGCCGGTGAAGGCGAGGCCGCCGAGCATGGCGCGCTTGTTCTGGGTGCGGTCGGCGATGGCGCCCATGACGGGCAGGACGACGACCTGGACGACGGTGGCGATGGACAGCAGGAATCCCCACAGGGAGCCGGCGGGGAAGTGCGTGCCGAAGGCGGAGATGTCGCAGTTGGTCAGCGAGCTGGTGGCGCAGGCGTCGGGGCCGTTGTGGGCGGTGTCCTCGCGGGCGGCCTGCTTGGCCACGGCCGTGAGGTAGCCGGAGAGGAACACCGTCGTGACGGAGGTCGTGAAGACCTGGTTCGCCCAGTCGTACCAGACCCATCCGCGTTGTTCCCGTTTGCGGTCGATCGCGGGTGCTGGGGTGTCGGCCACGCTCATGGGGGCGGACTGTACTTCCCCGCATCGCCGGTTGTGGTGATCACGTCCCAACCTGTTGTGAAGTTCAGGTGGACGGCCACTGGTCGCGGGCGCGCAGGACGTCGCGGAGGCGGTCGGGGCGGTCGGTGACCAGGCCGTCGACGCCCATGTCGAGCAGGCGGGTCATGTCGTTCTCGTCGTCGATGGTCCAGACGTGGACTTCGAGGTGGCGGCGGTGGGCGGCGCGGACGAAGCGGGGGTCGACGACGACGAGGCGGCCCTGGGTGGCGGGGACTTGGGCGATGAGGCCGGCGACGGGGAGGCCGATGAGGGGTACGCGGCCGGCGGCCCAGAGGGCGCCTGCGGAGCGGGGTCCCATGCTGGTCATGAGCTGGGGGCCGGCGAGGCGGCGCAGGCGGGCGAGGCGTTTGTCGCTGAAGGAGGCGAGGCAGACGCGGTGGAGGCTGTTGGTGCGGCGCAGGAGGGTGATGACGGGGTCGACGGCGTGGTCGGATTTGACGTCGATGTTGAGCTTGGCGTCGGGGAGTTCCTCGAGGAGGTCTTCCAGGCGGGTGATGGGTTCGCGTCCGCCGACGTTGGCCTTCTTGACGGTGGACCAGGGTTGGGTGGCGACGGGGCCGGTGGCGTCGGTGGTGCGGTCGAGGACGTCGTCGTGGTGGACCACGACCACCCCGTCGGAGGTGGCGTGCACGTCGGTCTCCAGGTAGTGGAAGCCTTCGGCGGCGGCGCGGCGGAACGCGGCGAGGGAGTTCTCCATGCCGGTGAGGTCGTCGAGGTGCCAGCCGCGGTGGGCGAAGGCCCGGGGGTGGGGTCCGGAGAGGTAGGGGTGGTTCGTGGTCACAGCGGGAGAGTGTGCCTTGGCGGCGTGGCGCGGGGGTGACCGGTGGGTAGCGGGATACGGTCGCGCGTCATGGAGTTGGTGACCGGGGAGGCTGTTTCGCCGCGCCGGGAGGAGGCCAGGCATTGTGCCTGGTGTGGTCGTCGGCTGCCGGACAGCGGCCGGATCGGCCGGCCTCGGCGGTATTGCGCGCAGCCGTGTCGGCAGCGGGCGTACGAGCGTCGGGCGGCGGTGCAGCGGGGTGGGTTGCCGGAGGACGCGGTGGTGTTGTCCTCGGGTGAGTTGGGGGACCTCCAGGACCGGTTGTTCCAGGTGCGGTGCGCGGCGGAGGACGTGGCGACGGCGGCGTCGGACGGTGCGGGGCGGGCGGAGTTGCGGCGGTTGGCGGAGGAGTTGGTGGAGGCGGCGCGGAGTCTGGAGCGCATCCGCTAGGCGGTGGGACGAACGTCCACCCGGGTCCGGTCACTCCTGGTCGTCGGGGTCCTCGGTCGCCGCGTTCTGCGCCTCGCGCTCGTCGACCGAGGCGAGCGGTCCCTCGGGCACTGGAGGGTTGGGCGCGTCGGACCACTTGGTCAGCGCGTCGAACACCGATTCCAGGAACTCGAAGACCACGCGCACCACCCCCTGACGGCGATTGTGCCCGAACCCGGCGTTGCTGCGGCTCGCTAGGCGGTGGTGACGGTGCCGTTGTCGAGGTGGACGGTGGCGCCCAGGGGGATGGTGCGTTGGGCGGCGCAGTGTCCGAAGGGGATGTCGGCGGCGATGGGGACGCCGAGGTGCGCGAGGCGGTCGTGCAGGACGGCGTGGACGTCGGCGTGGTCGCCGCAGTCGGTGAAGGAGCCCAGGACGATGCCGGCGACGTCGGCGAACCAGTCGCGGCGCAGCAGCGCGGTGAGCAGGCGGTCGAGGCGGTAGGGCTTCTCGTCGACGTCTTCGATCCAGACGATCGCGCCGGACGGCGGTGGGGCGTCCAGGAGGCTGAGGGTGCCGCCGGTGGCCGGTCCGGTGGCGGTGCCGGGGACCAGGGTGGTGCCGCGCAGGGGGCCGGGGTCGCCGGTGAACAGGGCTTTGCGCAGGTGGTCGCGGGCGGGTCCGTCGTGGACGAACGCGCGGGTGGCGGGCATGGGGCCGAACCAGGTGCGCAGGCCCCGGCGGTTGAGCCGGTCGTGCAGGGTCGTGGTGTCGCTGGAGCCGACGAACACCTTGGGGCCGGTGGCGGCGAGGGCGTCCCAGTCGACCAGGTCGAGGATGCGTTGGGTGCCGTAGCCGCCGCGGGCGGCGAAGACGGCGGTGATGGACGGGTCGGTCCAGGCGTCGGTGAGGTCGGCGGCGCGGTCGGCGTCGGTGCCGGCGAGGTGGGGCAGGGTGGGGTGGGTGTCGGTGACGTGCTTGCCGTGCACGACTTCCAGTCCCCAGGCTTCGAGCCAGGCGGTGCCGGCGCGGAGCATGCCGGGGGCGACGGGGCCTGCGGGTGCGACGAGGGCGACTCGGTCGCCGGCGCGCAGGAGGCCGTCGCCGGGGGTGGCGGCTTGGGTGCTGGGTTCGGGGTGGGTGGGTGCGGAGTGGACCAGTCGCAAGGCGCGCTCCCCCGACGGCTCTGTGGTGCGGTCGCGGTGGCCTCCGGCCCCCGACACCATTCTCCCACGCGGGTACGACAGCGGTGGGCGTGCGGCGGGGTGAGGAGTTGGCGGGGTCTCGGGCTGCGGCGGGGCTGCGGTTGGCGGCGTGGTGGTCCCGGTCGGCTGGGCGGTGGTCGTGGCCAGCCGTGCGGTGGCCACGATCGGCTGGGCGGTGGTCGTGGCGGGCCGGGCGTCGGTGGCGATCGGCTGCGCAGTGGTCGTGGCAGGCCGGGCGTCGGTGGCGATCGGCTGCACAGTGGTTGTGGCCGGCTGGGCGCTGGTTGCCGCCGGTTGGGCGGTGGGTTCGGGCTCTCGTGCGGTGGGAGCGGCCGGCTTGGTGGCGCTCGCGGGAGTGCGAGCGGTCGGTTGGGCGGCTGTGGGCGCGGGGGTCTGAGTGGTCGGGGTGGGGTGTGGTGCGCCCGCCGGGGTCGGGGCGGCGGGCGTCTTCGGGGTGGGTGGGGTCACCGGCGCAGGGGCAGGACGGGGACGTCGGGCGGGGTGAAGCCGAGGACCTGGCCGTAGAAGGACAGTTCGGCCTCCAGTGCGGCGATGATGGACTCCGCCTTGCGGAACCCGTGCTGCTCGCCCTCGAAGGTCAGGTAGGCGTGCTGGATGCCGGTGCCGTCCAGTGCCGCGACGAACCGGTCGGCCTGCTCGGGTGGGCAGATCTCGTCCTCCAGGCCCTGGAGCAGCAGCACCGGTCCGGCCAGGCGGTCGACGCGGTGGGAGGGGGAGCGTTCGGCGTACAGGTCCGCCGCCTGGGGCCAGGGGCCGACGAGGCCTTCGACGTACTGGGACTCGAAGTCGTGGGTTTCGCCGCCGTCGCCGGTCCAGCCGCGCAGGTCCAGGATCGGGAAGGCGACCATGCCGCACCGGTAGGTCTTGACCGAGGTCATGGACGCGGCGGAGGTCCAGCCGCCGGCGCTGCCGCCGCGGATGCCCAGGCGTGCCGGGTCGGCGGTGCCCTCGTCGGCGAGGGCTTGGGCGACGGCGGCGCAGTCGTTGACGTCCACGACGCCCCACTGGCCGCGCAGGCGTTCGCGGAAGGCGCGGCCGTAGCCGGTGGAGCCGCCGTAGTTGACGGCGACGACGCCGATGCCGCGGCTGGTGAAGTAGGCGATGTCGATGTCGAGGACGGGGGCGCTGCGGCCGGTGGGTCCGCCGTGGACGTGCACCACGTACGGCGGGCGCTCGTCGTCGGGACCGGCGAAGTCGGGGTTGGTGGGCGGGTAGACGTAGGCGGGGACGTCCTGTCCGTCGGGGCCGGTGAAGACGCGTTCGGTCGGCACGGGCAGGTAGTCGGCGGGCGGGAGGGTGGCGGGGGCGTCGGTGAGGCGGGTCAGGTCGCCGGTGGACAGGTCCAGGCGGACCACGGCGGCTTCCTCGCGGGGTCCGGCGGCGCTGCTGACCACGATGCCGTCGTGCGTGGCCAGGTGCGCGCCCCACACGGGCAGGTCGTTGTCGACGTCGGTAACGGTGCGGGTGCGTTCGTCGAGGACGGCCAGGGCGCCGGAGCGCAGCACGAGGTGGCGTCCGCCGCCGAGGGTGGCGAACCAGCGGTTGCCCAGCCGCCACATGGGGCCGCCCAGTTCCTCCTCGCACGGCGCGAGGTTGGTCCGGGTGCCGTCGGGGGTGATGCGGAACAGGTTCCACCAGCCGTCGGGGTCGGTGAGGGCGAGCAGGTCGGGTCCGTCCCACTCGACCTGGCACACGGCCTCCTGGGGGCCGCCGGCGACGACCTGGTGCTCGCTCGACCCCACCGCGGCGACGCACAGCTGGGTGCCGTCCCACGGCATGTTGGGGTGGTCCCAGCCGATCCAGGCGAACCGGGTGCCGTCGGGGGACAGGCGCGGGCCGGTCATGAAGTGGTGGCTGGCGGCCAGCACGCGGGGCTGCGAGCCGTCCAGGGGGATGGCGACCAGGTCGCGGCGGATGTCGGTGCGCTTGTCGCCGGTGACGGTTTCCCGCACGCACCACACCTCGGCGTCGCCGGGGCCTGCGGTCAGGTCGGCGTAGCGGACACCGTGGTGGCGGGCGGGCGCGTCGGTGATGGGCACCGGGGCGGGTTCGGCGGCGTCGGGGTCGAACAGGTAGACGCGCTGGTCGTCCCAGTTGGTGAAGGCCACGCGGGGACCGTCGGCGGTGTCGAGCACCACCCAGGGCCGGCCGCCGTACTCGTGGACGCGGTTGCGCACGTTCCACGGCGGCGGCAGCAGGTCCCGCCCCTCGCGCACCAGCGCCACCCGGCCGCCCTCGGCGGGTCGTCCCTCCGCCCACCAGGCCGAACCCGCGTGCAGGTCCACCCAGTGCAGGCCGCCTCCGGCCGCGGCGGCGTCGGCCGCGGCGATGGGCGATGTCCACGTTCCGTACGGTGCGATCTTCACCACGCCCGCGACCTTAGCGGGGCGCCCGTCGCGCCGGTCAGCACCGATCGGGCGCGGCGGGCACTCCACAGATGACGGAAAACCCGGGGGAGGGCTGCCGATCTTGGCGCGGTGGCCTAGGGTCGTGGGTGTCATGGCACGCGTCATCCACGTATTCCGCCAACCCGACCGGTTCGTAGCCGGGACCGTCGGGCAGCCTGGCGAGCGCACGTTCTACTTGCAGGCGGCCGAAGAGGCGCGCCTGGTGAGCGTGGCGCTGGAGAAGCAACAGGTCGCCGTCCTCGCCGAGCGCATCGGGTCGCTGCTGGAGGAGGTGCACCGGCGGTTCGGGGCGGAAGTGCCCGAGTCGGTGCCCGAGGACCTCCGGGACACCGAACCGCTGTCGGTGCCGGTGGAGGAGGAGTTCAAGGTCGGCACGATGGGGCTGGGGTGGGACGCGGAGTCCCGCGCGGTGGTCATCGAACTGCTGGCGATGACCGAGGAGGAGGTCGACGAGGCGGTGGTCCTCGACGACACCGAGGAGGGTCCGGACGCGGTGCGGGTGTTCCTGAGCCCGTTGGAGGCGCGGGCGTTCGCCGAGCGCGCCGACCGGGTGGTGCGGGCGGGCCGCAAGCCGTGCCCGCTGTGCTCGGAGCCGCTGGACCCCGACGGTCACGTGTGCCCGCGGCAGAACGGCTACCGGCGCTCGGACGAAGGCTGACCGGCAGCCGTGCGGCCGGGTGACGACGGGGTGCTCGACCTGCTCACGCGCGGGCGGATCGAGGTCGAGGGCAGGCTGGTCGACGCGTCCAACGCGACGCTGTTCTGCGCGATCAGCCTGGACGGGGTGAACGCGCAGTGCGTGTACAAGTCGGTGCGCGGGGAGCGCCCGCTGTGGGACTTCCCCGACGGCACGCTCGCCGGCCGCGAGGTGGCCACCTACCTGGTGTCGCAGGCGGCGGGGTTCGGGCTGGTGCCGCCCACGGTGCTGCGGCCGGGTCCGTTCGGGCCGGGCATGGTGCAGCTGTGGGTGGACACCCGTGAGGACGACGACCTGGTCGACATCGTCGCCGTGGACGAGGTCCGCCCCGGGTGGCGGGCGGTGCTGCGCGCCCACGACCGGCACGGCGACCCGGCGGTGCTGGTGCACGCCGACCACCCGCGGGTGCGGCTGATGGCGGCGTTCGACGCGGTGGTCAACAACGCCGACCGCAAGGGCGGGCACGTCCTGCACGCCGACGACGGCGCGGTCTACGGCGTGGACCACGGCATCTGCCTGCACAGCGACGACAAGCTGCGCACCGTCCTGTGGGGTTTCCTGGGCGAGCCGCTGCCCGAGCCGGCGGTGGAGGGGTTGCGGCGGGTGCGCGAGCAGCTGTCGGGACCGTTGGGCGAGGCGCTGCACGAGCACCTGACCCGGGCCGAGATCGCGGCGCTGGCCGAGCGGGCGGACAAGCTGCTGGCCGCCGGCGTCTACCCCGAGCCCTCCGACGACTGGCCCGCGATCCCCTGGCCCGCTTTCTGAGGCGGTCCTGCGGCGTCGGGGTCGTCGATGGGGTGTAATCGGGCGGGTGAGCGGCGTTCACCTTCGCGATGTGACCGAGGCCGACGTGCTGGTGTTCTTCGAGCACCAACTCGACCCCGAGGCCAACCACATGGCGGCCTTCGGCGCGGCGGACCCCACCGACCGGGCCGCGTTCCTGGTGCGGTGGGCGCGGATCCTGGCCGACGACACCGTGGTCGTCAAGACCATCGAGTTCGACGGCCGGGTCGTCGGCCACATAGGGCGGTTCACCCAGTTCGGTGAACCCGAGGTGACGTACTGGATCGACCGCGAGTACTGGGGGATGGGCCTGGCCACCGCCGCGCTGGACGAGTTCCTCGAGCTCGACCCGACCCGTCCCCTGTACGCGCGGGCCGCGGTGGACAACCTGGGTTCGCTGCGCGTGCTGGACAAGTGCGGTTTCGTCGCCGTGGGCGAGGACGTCGGCTACGCCGAGGGCCGCGGCGAGGACGTGGAGGAATTCATTTTGCGGCTCGACGCCTGACCGGGAGAGGCTGGCGCGGTGACCGCGAAGCTGATCACCCGTTTCGGCCCCGGCGTGCAGGAGTGGATCGACGCCCTGCCCGCCCTGGTCGACACCCTCACCGGCCGCTGGGACCTGGAACCGGTCCGGCAGCTGTCCGGCGGCACCTCCCACACCCTGCTGTGCCGCCGCGCCGGCGACCCGGTGGTGCTCAAACTGACCCCCGACCCGGACATCGCCCGCCAGGAACTGGACGCCCTGCGCGCCTGGGAACCGTCCCCGCGCATGGTGCGCGTCCTGTCCGCGGACGTCGAGCGCGGCGCACTGCTGCTGGAAGGCCTCGACCCCGGCACCCCGGCCACCTACGACCCACCCCGCATGGCGGAACTGCTGGACGCCCTGCACATCCCGCCCCGAGGCGACTTCCCCACCCTGGCCGACAGGGTCGATTTCGTCTTCACCCTCCTGGCCCGCCGCCGCCCCGGCGACTACTCCGCCGGCCACGCGGCAGCCGCCGCCCTGGCCCGCGACAAGGTCGAGGCGACCCTGCTGCACGGCGACCTGCACCTGGAGAACGTCCTGGACGCCGGCAACCGGGGCCTGGTCGCCATCGACCCGAGACCCTGCATCGGCGACCCGGCCAGCGACGCCATCGACTTCGCCTACTCCGCCCCGGACCTGGCCACCGGCATCGAGGCCCTGTCGGGAGTCGTGGACGGCGACCGCCTGGCCGCCTGGTGCCAAGCCTTCGCCGACTTCTTCCCCAACCACCACTGACACCCTGCTAGCCGCACCACGCGGGGCCACCGGCGCGTGTCTTGCCCCCGGGTCCGCGCTGCACAGGCCACGGTCGTGAAGCTGGGCAGCGGCCGGGCCGCGACTGGGTTGCGAACGGGCACCGGGCTGGGCGTCGGTTCGGTTGGGCCGTCGTGAGTTCGGCCAGCGTGGGTGCGGGTGGGGTGCGCTGGGCTCGCGTGGTGTGGGCCGGTGTCGCTCGGGGCAGGTGCAAGGGTTTGTGTGGTCGGGCGTGGCCTCCGGCCCCCGAATCGATCATCGCACGAGCCACCGACATTCCCAGGCGTCGTGCCGGGCGGAGCGTTCCTCGGCACCCTGGGCAACTGCTCGGCGCGGGGCCGGACATTCGCTCGGCGAGGCGTCGGAAAGCTGCTCGGCGCGGGGATCGGGGGGTGTTCGGCGTGGCAGGGGGTCATGCGGTCGGGTGACGGGATAGCGTCGCCGGTCGTGCGATCACAGGACTACGGGCGGGACGTGCTGGCGGGGACCAGGAAGCGCAAGGTGCCCGAGGTGGTGGCCGAGGTCGGGGTGGTCGCCGAGGATCCCGCCTCCGGGTTTTGCGGTGCCGTCGTCCGGTTCGAGCACGGGCAGGTCGTGTTGGAGGACCGGCACGGTCGGGAGCGGCTGTTCCCGCTGCGTCCCGCCGGGTTCCTCGTCGACGGACGGCCGGTGACGCTCGTGCGTCCCGCGCCCGCGCCCGTCGCGCCGGTGCGGTCGGCGTCGGGCTCGGTCCGTGTCGAAGGGCTCAAGGCGCGCACCGCCCGAGACTCCCGCATCTGGGTCGAAGGCCTGCACGACGCCGAGCTGGTCGAACGCGTCTGGGGGCACGACCTGCGCGTGGAAGGCGTCGTGGTGGAGCCGCTGGACGGCGTGGACGTCCTGGCCGACCGGGTCGCCGAGTTCGGCACCGGGCCCGGCCGCCGACTGGGCGTCCTGGTCGACCACCTCGTGCCGGGCAGCAAGGAGTCCCGGCTGGTTGCCGCCATCCGTGACGAGCACGTCCTGGTCACCGGTCACCCGTACGTGGACGTGTGGCAGGCGGTGAAACCGGCGTCGGTCGGGATCGCCGCCTGGCCGGTCGTGCCGCGTGGTGTGCCGTGGAAGGAAGGCGTGTGCGCGGCGCTGGGCTGGGGTGAACCGGCGGCCGGGTGGCGGCGTGTGCTGGCCGGTGTGCGGGGGTTCCGAGACCTGGAGACGCCGTTGCTGGGCGCGGTCGAGCGGCTGATCGACTTCGTCACCGAGGGGCAGGGCGACGAGCAGGACGGGTGAACCGGTCACGCCGGGTGCCCGCAGGTGCGAGGATGGCACCGTGGCCGCGTTGATCTGGTTGATCGTCGGTGTCGCCCTGGTGGCGGCCGAGATCCTCTCCGGCGACTTCGTCCTGGTCATGCTCGGCGCGGCGGCGTTGGGCGCGGCCGGGGTGTCGGCGTTGGGGGCGGGTGAGCTGGTCAGCGCGGTGGTGTTCGCGGTGCTCGCGCTGGGGTTGGTCGTCGGGGCGCGGCCGGCGCTCAAGCGCAGGCTCACCTCGGGGCCGGACCACCGGTCCGGGGTGGAGGCGCTGCTGGGCAGCACCGCCGTCGTGGTGTCCACTGTGGACGCGCACGGCGGTAGGGTGCGCATCGGCGGCGAGGTGTGGTCGGCGCGCTCGCTGGACCACAGCGTGCTCGAACCCGGCGCGGAAGTCACGGTGGTCGAGATCCAGGGCGCGACCGCTGTCGTGCTCGGAGTCTGAAAGGGGAGAGGCGTGACCACGACGTTGATCGTCATCGCGGTCCTGGTGTTGTTCGTGCTCATCGTCGCGGTCAAGTCGGTGCTGGTGATCCCGCAGGCCACCGCGGCCGTGATCGAGCGGCTGGGCCGCTACCGCACCACCGCCGCGCCCGGCCTGAACATCCTGGTGCCCTTCTTCGACCGGGTCCGGGCCCGCATCGACCTGCGCGAGCAGGTCGTGTCGTTCCCGCCGCAGCCGGTGATCACCCAGGACAACCTCACCGTCTCCATCGACACGGTGGTGTACTTCCAGGTCACCGACCCGCGCGCGGCGGTCTACGAGATCTCCAACTACATCGTCGGCGTCGAGCAGCTGGCGACCACGACCCTGCGCAACCTGGTCGGCGGCATGAGCCTGGAGGAGACGCTGACCTCCCGCGACCAGATCAACAACCAGCTGCGCGGCGTCCTGGACGAGGCGACCGGCCGGTGGGGCATCCGCGTGGCGCGGGTGGAGCTCAAGGCGATCGACCCGCCGCCGTCCATCCAGGACTCGATGGAGAAGCAGATGCGCGCCGACCGCGAGAAGCGCGCCATGATCCTGACCGCCGAGGGCCAGCGCGAGTCGGCCATCAAGTCCGCCGAGGGCCAGAAGCAGGCCGCGATCCTGTCCGCCGAGGGCGCCAAGCAGGCGGCGATCCTCGCGGCCGAGGCCGAGCGCCAGTCCCGCATCCTGCGCGCCCAGGGTGAACGCGCCGCCCGCTACCTCCAGGCCCAGGGCCAGGCCAAGGCCATCGAGAAGGTGTTCGCCGCGATCAAGGCGGGCAAGCCGACCCCGGAGGTGCTGGCCTACCAGTACCTCCAGACCCTGCCGCAGATGGCGCAGGGCGACGCCAACAAGGTCTGGCTCGTGCCCTCGGACTACGGCAAGGCCCTCGAAGGCTTCGCCCGCATGCTCGGCGCCCCCGGCGAGGACGGCGTGTTCCGCTACGAGCCGCCCGCCGACGAACCCGCCCGCTCCACCCCCGAGGAGGACGACGCCTCGGTCGCCGACTGGTTCGACACCGCCCCCGACCCGGCCGTCGCCGAAGCCGTCCGCGCGGCCGAGGCGGTGGCCCGCAAGGAGGTCCCCGGCCCGCTCGACACGCCCCGGGCGTCCCTGGGCGAGGCCGCGCCCGACACGACCGCCGCTCTCGGCGCCGGCGCCCCCGCCGTCCAGGACGAGGCCGAGCCGCCGCGCTCCCTGCACGAGTAGCCCTCCGGCCCGGGAGGTAGGTACCTGTTTTTGTCGGACGCTCGCGACGTTTTCTCGCCGGAAACTTCGCGAGCGTCCAACACATTCAGGTAGTCGGTTCCGGCACAAGGCCCGGGTGACGCGGTGATCGTCACACCTTCGGGCACCGGGGTGGAGCAGCGTCACGCAGCGTGCAGTGCGGTTGGATGTGCCGGTGCACCCATTACCCGATCGAGTGAAGGACTGGTTGGGTCGTCCGGACGTGCCGTGGGAGCGGCGGTGGGAAGGCCTGGCCGCCGCCGTGGCCGAACTGTCGGCGGCGGTGCTCGCGGGACCGGGTGGACGACGGGTCGCCGAACAAGTCGCCGAGGCGCTGGTCGCCGGGATCGGGGAGCACCGCGGGCACCGGGCCGAACTGGCCGGGCTGGTCGACCGGGTGCTGGACCTGCACGCCGTGGCCTGCGCGGCCGACCCGCCCGAACCCGAGCAGCTCGCGCGGTGGCTGCTGCACGTGCAGACCGGGTTCCCCGAACCACCCGACGTGCGGCTCGCGCCCTACGCGGCGGCGCTGGGCCCCGACGGGCTCGCCTGGTACCGGGACGAGGCCGTGGCGCGGTTCCAGCGGCTGCCCGTGATCGAGTACGGCCGGACCGGGCACTACGACCGCGAGCGGTGGGCGCTGCTGCGGGTGGTGGAGGAACTGGCCGAGCACACCCGCGACGTCGACCTGCACGTGCTGGTGCTGGCCCGCGACCTGTCCTCGGGGTGGCACTACCTCCAGGTCGCCACCGTCCTGCGCGACGCCGGGCGCTCCGAGGAAGCCCTGGAGTGGGTGGCGCGGGGGCTGACCGCCACCGGCGGCCGGGGCGCCGCCGGTCGGCTGGTGGACCTGGCGGTCGACGAGTGCCTGCGGGCCGGCGCCCCCGAACGGGCGGTGGGGTGGCTGCGCGAGGCGTTCCTGGCGTCGCCGACGCCGGAGAACTAC
The DNA here is from genome assembly GCF_037401995.1 of Saccharothrix sp. CCNWYY140. NCBI lineage: Bacteria > Bacillati > Actinomycetota > Actinomycetes > Pseudonocardiales > Pseudonocardiaceae > Saccharothrix > Saccharothrix sp. CCNWYY140. The sequence continues at coordinate 98,892 of NZ_JBBEGC010000007.1, read as the reverse complement.
GCGCGGCTGCGCGGACTGGCGGCCTCACGGGGCGTGTGGCCTGCCGTGCGGGACGAGGTGCTGGCCTCCGTCACCGACACCGACCTGCGCGACCAGCTCGCCCGCCAGGGCTGAACGGTCATCGCGTCGTGGGTCGCCGCTTGAGGCTGTCCCGCCACTGGGCGGCCTGCCGGTAGTACTGGTTCGACGCGGGGCGGTAGACCAGGACCGCGCCCACCACGAACAGGGCCGTGCCGAGCAGGGTGTAGGCCACCGGCTCGGTGTCGACGCGCGGGTCGCCCACGGAGGCGATCGCGCCCGGCAACCACAGCACGGTCAGGAACGCCAGCAGCACCACCGACGCCGTGCGTGCCCCGGTGAAGCGGATCGCGAACAGGGAGATCAGCAGGGTCAGCGACGGCAGGGTGGTGTTCGGACCCGACGAACCGCCGAGGTTCGTGGCCGTCATGCCGAACAGCAGGGCCGCCAAGGGCAGCATCACCAGGGCGGCGATCAGCGCCGGAGGGCGCTTCGGGCGGGGTACGGGCTCAGTCATGCGCTCACTGTGCCGAGACCCGCGGGGACCGGTCCCTGCGCCTGCCCGCCGGCCGGGTCACGCCCCCAGGGGTGGGCGGCGGTCGGTCCAGGGGCGGGCGCGTTCCAGTTGGGCTGCGGTGGCCAGGACGGTGTTCTCGCCGTGGGGCGGGCCGACCAGCTGCACCGCCAGCGGCAGGCCGGTGCCGGTGTGGCCCGCCGGGACGGCGGCGGCCGGGTTGCCGGTGACGTTCCACAGGTGCAGGAACGTCGTCATGCGCGAAGCCGCCAGCAGGGCCGCCACGGTCGGGCGGCGACGCCACTCGGCGACCCTCAGCGGCGGGCGGGTCAGGACCGGGGTCAGCAGCAGGTCGTGGTCGGTGAACACGCGGTTGGCGTGCGCGGTCAGCGACTGCTCCTGCTCCAGGGCTCGCTGCACCGCCGCCCGGGGCAGGGACCGGCCCAGCGCGGCGACGCGGCGGGTGCGGGGGTCCAGGCGGTCGGGGTGGTCCAGCGCGGCCTCGCTGATCGCCGCGCAGTGCAGGTAGCGGGCGGCGAACCCGGCCGACCCGGAGACCTCCCGCATCTCCGGGTCCAGGCGCACCACGTCGTGACCCAGGTCGGACAGCAGGCTCGCGGTGTCCAGGACGGCGTCGCGGACCTCCTCCGCGATCGGGATGCCCGGACCCCACGGGCGCAGCGACACCGCGATCCGCAACCGGCCCGGGTCACCGGACGCGGCGGCGGTGTGGCCGTGGCCCGGCGCCAGGACGTCCAGCAGCAGCGCGGCGTCGCGGACGTGCCGGGTGATCGGCCCCGCAGCGACCAGACCGGTCCACACCTGCTCCTCCAGCGGCACGTGGTCGCGGTGCGGCTTGAGGCCGAACACGCCCGTGCACGCCGACGGGATGCGCACCGAGCCCGCGCCGTCCGTGCCCACCGCCGCGCCCACGAGACCCGCCGCGACCGCGGCGGCCGAACCGCCGCTGGACCCGCCGGGGGAGTGCCGCGGCGACCACGGGTTGCGGGTCGGGCCCGCCCAACTGCTCTCGGTGTAGGGCCACAACCCCAGCTCCGGCATCCGGGTCCGGCCCACGACCACCGCCCCCGCCGCGCGCAGGCGGGCCACGACCGGCGAATCGGCGGTGGCGACCGTCTCGACCGCCGCGGTGCCGTTGGTGGTGGGCAGACCGGCGATGGCCAGGTCCTCCTTGACCGCGACCGGCACACCCAGCAGGGGCGCGTCCTCGCCGCGGGCGCGTCGGGCGTCGGCCTCGGCGGCGTCGCTCATCGCCCGCTCGGTGAACACCAGGCGGAACGCGTTGAGGCCGCGGTCGTGGAGCTCGATGCGGCGCAGGCACTCGGCGACCAGGTCGCGGGAAGTCAGCTCGCCCGCGCGCAGCAACTCGGCTTGCCGCGCCGCACCCGCGAAGCACGCGTCGGTCAGGTCCATGTGCCGCACCCTAGGGCAACGGGCGACCCGAACCGGCTCAGGTCGGCCGGTGACGCGCGCGGTGGCGCAGCACGAGGAATGCAACCAGCAGCAGCGGCCAGGGGAACGGCAGCGGCGAGGCGATCCACGCCACCACCGCGATCACGCCCACGACCGCGAGGACGGGCGGGCGGCGGCCGTCCCACCACGGGTGTGGTGCGCGACCCGGGCGGTGGGTCGGTTCGAGCGGTGAGGGACCGGGTGGTGGGGGCAGGTCGACGGTCAGCGGGGCCAGGTCTGAGCGGTGCACGGCGGCGTAGGCGGCGGCGATGCGGTCCTCGGCCTCGGCCAGGGTCAGCCTGCCCTCGCCCACGGCGTCACGCAGCCGGGCGGCGACCGCGTCGCGCTCGGCGTCGGAGACCCGGACCCCGTCGGCGGGCGGTGGGATGGGGTGCGTCATGGCGTCGATGGTGTCCGCGGGGAGCGGGTCCCCGCATCGGTCGTGGGGCGGTGATGCGGACTACGCCCCCCGACGTACGCGGTGAGGGCATGATCGGTGTCATGCCGACGTGGGTGCTGTGGCTGGCGGTGGCGCTGGTCGTGATCGTGATCGTCGCGCGGCACCGGCGGCGCGCGCAGGCCGAGGTGCTGCTGGACGAGCACGCCCGCCGCCGCACCCAGCGGGAACTGCCCTCGCCGGTGTCGGTGTGGCGGGAGGCCAACCGGTTGTTCCGCGCCGGCGACCGCGAGGGGTTGCTGCTGCTGGCGGAGATCGGGCGGGAGCTGCCGTCCCGGCGGCAGGACGTGGTGGACACGTGGCTGGCCGCGCTGCGCGGCGGGGTCAGCCGGGGCTTGGACGCCGAGTGGCGCACGGCGGTGCAGAGCGAACTGGTCGCGCACCTGCGGCCGGGGGAGGACTACTGGCCGGGCATGGACGTGCGGGCCGCCGGCGCGATCCTGGTCGAGGTGGACCTGTCGGGGTGCCGGGTCGGCCGGGTGGACTTCACCGGGGCGGTGTTCGTCGGGGACGCCAAGTTCGAGGCGATGACCGTGACCGGCGCGGCGGTGTTCGACGGAGCCCGGTTCCTGCGGCACGGCCTGTTCACCGACACCCTGTTCGCGCGGTCGCTGTCGATGGCCGCCGCGGTGTTCACCGGCAACCTCGGGCTGTCCGGGGTGCAGGTCGCCGACGCCGCCCAGCTGGCCGGGGCGAAGGTGTCGGGGCGGGCGGACCTGCGGCGGGCGGAGTTCGGCGGGCCGGCCGGGTTCGAGGCGGTGTTCTTCGGCGGGCGGGCGCTGTTCGGCGACGTGGTGTTCCACCGGGACGCGCTGTTCACCCGCGCCTGGTTCCGGGGGCGCACCGACGTCACCTCGGCGCTGATCGGCGAAACCGCGGACTTCGGCGGCGCCCGCTTCGGCCGCCGCGTGATGCGCTGAACCCGGCCGGCGCGCACGCGAGAAACGTCGCGGCGGCCGTCGCGCGGTGCCTGCGAGATCGCCGCCTGAGCCGCCGTCGCCGCGGGGTTGGGTGCCGGCCTCCGGCCCCCGACTCCATTGTCCCAGAGGGGTACGACAACGTCAGGCGGTGCGGCGGCGGGTGCCGGTGGGCGGTGTTGGTGGTCGGTGCCGGGTCAGGCGGTGCGGCGGCGGTGGCGGGCCACCTGTTCGCGGTTGGCGCAGCGGGTGGTGCAGTAGCGGCGGCGGCCGTTGCGGGAGGTGTCCACGTACACCGTGCCGCAGCCGAGGCGGGCGCAGTGGCCCAGCCGGCCCGGGTCCTCGCACACCACGTGCGCCAAGCCGGCGGCGGTGAACGCGCGCACGCGGTCGGGGGTGGGCGCGTGTTCGGGCGCGAAGTGCAGGTGGGGCGCGCGGTCGTCGTGGGTGGAGACGTAGGGGCGGGCGGCGGCCTCGGCCAGCAGGGTGTTGACCCCCTCGACCAGGTCGACCTCGCCGGTGAACACCGGTTCCAGCCGCCGCGCCCACGCCAGCAGCTCCACCGCCTGCGCCTCGCTCAGGGTGCCCAGCGGCTTGTAGCCGTGGTCGCGCAGCAGGTCCAGCAGCTCCGCGGCGCCGGCCGCGCGGTCGGCGTTGACCAGGGACGCGGCCAGTTGCGCCGCCGCCCCGCCGTAAGGGTTGAAATGCACTGAACCATGACACCACGCTGGGGCGTGTGACGACCAGCTGCCCTTCCTGCTCGTGGCCCACCACCGACCCCGTCCACCCCGTCTCCGTCCACGGCCGCACGGCCTACCTGCGCTGCGTGTGCGGCGTGTGGCTGGTCCTGGACGCCGGACGGGTGGTCGCCACGGCCGGATCCCCAAGATCGGCTATCGTCCCGTCCCCGTGACCTCCCGCCGCGAGCTGCTGTGCGACACCGTGATCTCCGTGCTGGCCGCCGAGGGCGGCCGGGGGCTCACGCACCGCGCGGTGGACCGCGCCGCCGGCGTCCCGCTGGGCACCACCAAGAACTACTTCCCCACCCGGGAGGCACTGCTGCGCGCGGCGGCCGAACGCATGACCCTGCTGCACGCCGACGCCGTGGCCGCGCTGCGCGACACCACCCCCGCCGACGTCACCCCGACCCGGGTCGCGCAGCTGTACCCGGCGCTGCTGCGCCGCGCGGTCCTGGACGACCCCACCCACCTGCTCGCGATGGCCGAGCTGTACCTGGAAGCCGTGCGCCGGCCCGCCGTGCGCGAGGCGCTGGGACGCATGGTGGTGTCCAACGCCGAGGCGGGCGCGTCCCTGCACCGCACCGCCGGCCTGCCCTCCACGACCCGGGACGCCGGTCTGCTCGACGCCTACTTCCTCGGGGTGGCGGTGTCGCTGCTCGCGCTGCCCGCCGAGGCCCTGCGCGCCACCGGCCTGGACGACCCGGACGCGCTGGGCCTGGGCCTGTTCCGCGCCGCCGTGCCCGCGTCAGGGCACGGGGACCAGCCGCTGCACCCCGGTGGCGACCAGCCGGGTGGGCACGGCGGGGACCGCGCCGCAGCTCGCCGGCCGCGCGGGCGGTAGCTCCTCGTTGCCGACCGCGACCCGCCACGCCCGGCCGTCGGCGTGCCGCACGGTGGTGCCCCGCACGGTCAGCACGTCCCGCCGCTCGCCCAGGCGCTCCCGCACCGCCAGCTCCGCGACCTGCCCCTCCTTGGGGAACGTCGACCGGCCCCGGCAGCGCTCCACCACCACCCGGCCCGCCGCCGCCTCGGCCAGCAGGTGCCGGGCGAACGGCGCGTCCAACCGCCCGTACAGGTAGCCGGTGGGCAGCAGCACGCCGGTGGGGGAGAAGCGGTGACCCCCGGTGTGGGTGCACTCCCACACCGCCTCCGGGTGCGTCCGCGCCAACTCGGCCACCACCGGACGGCCCCACAGCGCGCAGCACACGTCCCGGCGGCTGTTCGTGCACACCATCAGCAGCGGCTCGGCCACCGGCTCCCCGAACCCCGGCCGCACGCCCGCGGCCAGGGCGGCGAAATCCAAGTCCAGCAGCCGCCGGGGATCGGTGTCGGCGCGTTCCAGCCAGGACGCGCCCGGCGCCGTGGACGCCACGTACACCCGGCGCGGCGCGGGCCGGTGGGTGTCGGCGTGGTGGCCGGGGCGGCGGATCAGCAGCACCCGCACCCCCGCAGCGTCGGCGCGCCGCGCCAACTCCGCGCCCAGGATGGGGTCCAGGTGGCTGTCGGTGAGCGCGTCGGAACCCCACGGTCCGGGCTGCTCCAGGCAGATCCACGCGGCGGCGGTGGCGGCGGTGCCCGCCTGCGGCTCGTGCAGGGCCGCCGACACGGCGGCACAGCGTGGCTCGGTCACCACCCAAGGGTGCACCCGCAGGGCCGTTCGGGTGACATCGGGGTGCCCTGCGGTCGCCGATCCGCTCACAGCGGAACGCACCGCGGCCCCACCGGGCCGCCCCGTACGGTGGCGGTCGTGATCACCGGAACCGCGGCCGGCGTGCCGTACGTGGCCCTGCCACCCCGCACCGGCAACCGACTGGTCCTCGTGTGGCACCTGCTCGGCGAACCCGGCACCCCGCACGACATGGCCGCCACGCTGCCCCTGCCCGACGTGGACGCCTGGCGCGTCTACCCGGCCCTGCCGCTGCGCGACCCCAGCCCCGACTTCCTCCTCGACGGCTACGCCCCGCTGGTCACCGAAGCCGCCGACGCCGTGCCCGACCTGGTGACCGCGCTGCGCGGCGAACTGGGCTGCGCCGGACCGGTCGACGTCGTCGGCGGGTCGGCCGGCGGGCACGTGGCGCTGCTGACCGCCGTGCGCGGGGACGTGCCGGTGCGGCGGGTGGCCGTGGTCAACCCGGCCGTGACCGCGGAATCGGTGGTCGAGGCGTCGGTGTCCGCCGGGTTCCTGCCCGCCTACGACTGGACCCCGGCCGCCCGCGCCGCCGCCGCGCCCCTGGACGTCCTGGCCGCCGCCGACCAGCTCACCGCGCCCCTGCTGGTGGTGCGCGGCGAACAGGAGTACCCGGCGTTCCGGCCCGTGCAGCACCAGCTGTGCGAGGCCGTGCCCGGGTCGAAACTGGTCGACGTGACCGGCCTGGCGCACATGCTCGTCACCCGGACCGACGAAGTGGCGGCGGAGGTGGGCGCATGGCTGACCGCGTGACCGGGACCGACCGCCTGACCGTGGTGACCGGCGGCAGCCGGGGCATCGGCGCGGCCACCGTGCGCCGGCTCGCCGCCGAAGGCCACCGCGTCGTCCTGGGCTACCGCGCCGCCCGCGACGAAGCCGAACACCTGGCCGCCGAGGTCGACGGGCTCGCCGTGCGCTGCGAGGTCTCCGACCCCGACGACGTCGACGCCCTGTTCACCGCCGCCGCGGGACTGGGCCGCGTCACCGGGGTGGTCATCAACGCCGGCGTCACCAGCCCCGCAGGCCCCCTGGCCGACACGGAGGTCGCCGACCTGCGCCGCGTCCTCGACGTCAACGTCCTGGGCGCCCTGCTGTGCGCCCGCCGCGCCGCCCGCGACCTCACCGAGGGCGGCGCGATCGTCTCGGTGTCCTCCGCCGCCGCGACCCTGGGCAGCCCGGGGGAGTACGTCCACTACGCCGCCAGCAAGGCCGCCGTCGACGCCATGACCATCGGCCTGGCCAAGGAACTGGGCCCACGCGGCATCCGCGTCAACGCCGTCGCCGCCGGCACCGTCCACACCGACATCCACCACCTCTCCGGCATCCCCGACCGCCCCGACCGAGTGGCCCCGCTCATCCCCCTGCGCCGAGCCGGCCACCCCGACGAGATCGCCGCCGCCATCACCTGGCTGCTCGGCGACGACGCCTCCTTCACCACCGGCGCCGTCCTGCGCGTCGCCGGCGGCCTGTGACACCTCACGCCCCCGACGTCACCGGCAGCCGGGGAGCGGTCAACACCCGGGGCCCCGAGTCGGTGATCGCCACCGTGTGCTCCACGTGCGCCGCGCGGCTTCCGTCGATCGTGCGCAGCGACCACCCGTCCGGGTCGGTGGTGTAGGCGTCACGGCCGCCCGCGTGGACCATCGGCTCGATCGCCAGCGCCACGCCCGGACGCAGCGTCATGCCCCGGCCCGGACGGCCCTCGTTGGGCACGCCCGGCGACTCGTGCATCGCCCGGCCGATGCCGTGACCGCCGAAGTCCTCCGGCATCCCGTAGCCCGCGCCGCGCACGATCCGGCCGATCGTGGCCGACACGTCACCCAGCCGGGCGCCCGGCACCGCCGCCGCGATGCCCGCCGCCAGCGCCCGCTCCGCCGTCTCGATCAACGCCAGGTCCGCCGGGTCGGCCTGCCCCACGACGAAGCTGATCGCCGAGTCGCCGTGCCAGCCGTCCACGTGCGCCCCGCAGTCGATGCTCACCAGGTCGCCCTCCCGCAGCCGGTAGCCGTCGGGGATGCCGTGCACGATCACGTCGTTGACCGACGCGCAGATGTAGCCGGGGAACGGCGTCGGCGCGAACGAGGGCTGGTAGTGCAGGAACGACGAGCCCGCGCCCGCCGACCGGATCACCTCCGCCGCCACCTCGTCCAACTCCAGCAGCGACACCCCGACGCGGGCGTGCGCGCGCACCGCCGTCAACGCGTCGGCCACCACCAGGCCCGCGACGCGCATCGCGTCGAACTCGCCGGGGGACTTCAACTCGATCACCGACACCAACTCCTCGACCGTGATACCTATACCGGTATAGATATCACAGCGACGGCGGTATTACTATCACGGACATGGTGCGACAGCCGCTCACCCAGTCCGACCGCGACCGCGGCGAACGCCTCGGCGACGCCCTGCGCGCAGCCCGCGGCGACCGCAGCATGGTCCAGATCGCCGCCGCCGCCGGCATCTCCGTGGAAACGCTGCGCAAGATCGAACGCGGACGCATCCCCACCCCGGCCTTCTTCACCGTCGCCGCCCTCGCCGACGCCGTCGGGCTCTCGCTGGACGACCTGTGCCGCCAACTGGCCGCCGAACGCCCCGCCGCCTAGATGCCCGACCACACCACGCCCCAACCCGTCCCACTGGTCCCCGAGATCACCCTGCACACCGCGCAGGACATCACCGCCCTCTGGGAACACACCGGCAAACCCGACCCGCCCTTCTGGGCCTTCCCCTGGGCCGGGGGACAGGCACTGGCCCGCCACCTGCTCGACCACCCCCGCACCACCGCCGGCCGCACCGTCCTCGACCTGGCCACCGGCTCCGGCCTCGTCGCCATCGCCGCCGCCCGCACCGGCGCCACCCACGTCACCGCCAACGACGTCGACCCCCTCGCGGGCGAAGCCGCCACCCGCAACGCCCACGCCAACCACGTCACCATCACCGTCGACGTCGCCGACCTCCTCGACACCGACACCGACCACGACGTCGTCCTCGCCGGCGACGTCTTCTACGACCGCGACATGGCCGCCCGCGTCCTGCCCTTCCTCCACCGCGCCCACACCCGCGGCGCCCTGGTCCTCATCGGCGACCCCGGCCGCACCCACCTGCCCCGCACCGGACTCACCCACCTCGCCACCCACGACGTCCCCGTCCCGCACGACCTCGAAGGCACCACCCTGCGCACCACCCGCGTCTGGCGCCTCTAGCGAAAACGGCTACCCGCCGCGCACACCACCCCAGTAGCGTCCGCGATCATGCGCGAGCCCGTCACCAGCGAGCACACCACCCGCAACCGCAAGCACTGGGAAACGGTGGCCGCCGCCGCCCACGGCCCCCTCGCCCGCGCCCACTGGGCCCGCACCAGCCCCGCCTGGGGACTGTGGGCCACCCCCGACACCGACCTCCACGTCCTGCCCGACGACCTACCCGGCCAGGAGGTCGTCGAACTGGGCTGCGGCACCGCCTACATCTCCGCCTGGCTCACCCGCGCCGGCGCCCACCCCGTCGCCCTGGACATCTCCGCACCCCAACTCGCCACCGCCCGCGCCATGCAGGACGAGTTCGACCTCCGCTTCCCCCTCCTGCTCGCCGACGCCGAACACACACCCCTGGCCGACAACACCTTCGACCTCGCCATCAGCGAATACGGCGCCAGCCTCTGGTGCGACCCCCACCGCTGGATCCCCGAAGCCGCCCGCGTCCTGCGCCCCGGCGGCCTCCTGGTCTTCCTGCGCCGCACACCCCTCTACGCCCTGTGCGCCCGCCCCGACCAACCCGCCGCCACCACCCTCCAACGCCCCCACGCCACCCTCGACCGCGTCCACAGCGCCGACGCCATCGAATTCACCCTCCCGCACGGCGCCATGCTCCGACTCCTGCGCGACAGCGGCTTCGACGTCGAAGACCTCATCGAGATCCACGCCCCCGCCGACCACCACGACTACCCCGAGGTCACCGCCGAGTGGGGCCACAACTGGCCCAGCGAAGAGATCTGGAAAGCCCGCCTACGCCCGGCCTGACAAGCTCTCGCACCCGGTGACACGCCCACGCGCGCCGTGAGTTCACGTGCGCCGTGACGCTTACGCGCGGTGTGACGCGAACTTCGCGGTGGCCGCCACCACCGCCTCCGCCATCCCCGGATCACCCGCGCTGTGCGAAGCGCCCCGCACCACCACCAACTCCGCACCCGGCCACGCCCGCGCCACCTCCCACGCCGTCGCCACCGGACCCTGCATGTCCCACCGCCCGTGCACCAACACCGCCGGGATCCCGTGCAACCGCGGCATCTCCCGCAACACCCGCCCGTCCTCCAGCCACGCCCCGTGCCGGAAGTACCGCGCCGTGATCCGCGCGAACGCCGACCGCCACCGCGGGTCCAGCTCACGCGGCGAGGGCACCCGGTCCGGGTCCAGCGTCAGGATCGACGACTCCCACGCCACCCAGTCGTCCGCCGCCTTGCGCCGCACCGCCGGATCCGGGTCGTTCAGCAACTCGTCGTAAGCCGCCACCAGGTCCACCGCACCCTTCGGCGCCCCCGCCCGGAACCGCGCCCACTCCTCGGGGAAGAACCGCCCCAACCCGTGGTACAGCCACTCGATCTCCGCACGCCGGCTCGTCGTCACCGCCACCAGCACCACCTCGGTCACCCGCTCCGGGTACGACTGCGCGTAGTGCAACCCCAGCGTCGACCCCCACGACCCGCCGAACACCATCCACCGCTCCACACCCCGGTCCACCCGCAACCGCTCGATGTCCCGCACCAGGTGCGCGGTGGTGTTCACCGACAGGTCCGTCGCGAAATCCGCCGCGTGCGGCGTCGAACGACCCGAACCCCGCTGGTCGAACAGGATGATCCGGTACGCCTCCGGATCGAACTGCCGCCGCATGCCGGGGGAGCAGCCCGTACCCGGACCACCGTTCAGGCCCACCACCGGCTTGCCCTCCGGGTTCCCGCACTCCTCCCAGTACACGAGGTTCCCGTCACCGACGTCGAGCATCCCGCGCGCGTACGGCTCGATCTCCGGGTACAGCACCACGAACCCCTCAAGAAACAACAGTGCTGTTACATTAGGGGAGTGGACGACAACCCCACCACCGATTACCTCGGCACCCGCCTGCGCCACCTGCTCGACCTGCTCGACGACGGCGTGGCCCACGCCTACACCCGACTCGGCCTCGACGGCTTCCGACCCCGCTACAACCCGATCATCCGGCTCGTCCACCGCCACGGACCCCGCTCCATCCGCGACCTCGCCACCACCATCGGCGTCACCCACTCCGCCGTCAGCCAGACCGTCAACCAGATGCACCGCGACGGCCTCGTCGAGCTCCACCCCGGCGCCGACGCCCGCCAACGCATCGTCCACCTCACCCCACGCGCCCTGGAACTCCTCCCGATCCTGGACGCCGAGTGGACCGCCACCGTCGCCGCCGGCCGCGAACTCGACGCCGAACTCCCGTACCCGCTCAGCGACCTCGTCGACCACGCCCTACGAGCACTGGGGGAGCGGCCCATGCCCGACCGCGTCCAACCCCACCTGCCTCACGCGCCGTAACGGTCCACCAGCTCCGCACCCAACCGCGCCAACTCCGCCCGCACCACGTCCGACTCCACCACCTCGGCCAACGCACCCCACCCCGCCAGGTGCTGCGCCACCATCAACGGCGTCGGAGCCGACACCCGCACCCGCGCACGACCGTCCTCCACACCCTCCACCACGCAGTGCCGACCGAACTGGGCCCGCAACACCCGCACGTGCCGCTCCGCCACCACGACCGTCGCCGACGTCCGCCGCTGCCACCCCTCGACCTCGGACACCACCCGCCCCCAGGCCGCCGACAACTCGAACCCCTCCGGCCGCACCGCCTCCTCGTCGGTGACCTCCGCCTCGACCACCCGGTCCACGCGGAACGTCCGCTGCCCCTCCGGCGTGCCCGCGACCAGGTACCAGACCTCGTCCTTGTCCACCAACCCCAACGGGTCCACCACGCGCACCGACCGCTGCCCGGCCCGCTTCACGTAGTCCAACCGCACCTTCCGCCGCCGCACCACCGCGTCCTGCAACACCCCGACGACCCCCGGCCGCTCCTGCTCCCGCTGCCCCCACCGAGCCGGATCCACCACCACGGCGTCCGCCGCCGCCTCGGCATCCCGCCGAAACGTCTCCGGCAACGCCCGCACCAACTTCCGCAACGCCGCCCGCGCCTCCGGGTTCACCGCCGCCGCCGGCCCCAACAACACGAACAACGCCCGCGCCTCGGGCGCACTCAACCCACTCAGATCCGTCCGCGCGCGGCCGACCAACTCCCAACCGCCACCACGACCCGGCTGCGGGTAGACGGGGATACCGGCCGCCGACAGCGCTTCGAGATCACGGCGCGCGGTCGCCACGGACACCTCCAACTCGCCCGCCAACTCCGCCGCCGTCACCCGTCCCCGCGCCTGCATCAACAACAGGGCAGCCACCAGCCGGTCCGCACGCATGGGGCCAGTGTCGTCCCTGAAGTGCTCACCTGGTGCGCACTTTGACCGGATTCGAACACGTGGTCGAACAGGCCGGGGGAGCAGTGCCAAACGTGGCGACTGGTGCTGTGGATCGCGCGTCGGCCGGGGCCCGACAGCGTCTCGGGCGGCGCGTTGGGCTTGAGGCGGCGTGGCCTCCGGCCCCCGGAACGATCATCGCACGAGCCACCGACAACCCGACGCGTGCGACCGGAGGAGGAAATCGGTCGGCGCGGGCATCGGCATCGCGGGACATCGGCGCGGCGGCGGTGTCGGTGGGCGGATCGGGTCCGGCAGAGGCCGTTGGAGGGCCGCCGAACTGCTTACTTAACATAATGTAGATTATCGGCACTCTGTGGAAGCCTGGTTATGGCGCTGCACAAACGTCACGTGACGTATCTACGGGTGGTGTCGCCGGATGGTCGCTGGCTGCGCCCGCCGGTGCCTCGGGCCGATGATCAAGCTCCTGGGCCGGCTCGCTGGCGATGCTGACGTGTCCCAGCGCGCGCCGGGACGCTCCTGGCGTGTGCGTGCGTATGAGCGAGGGGTTGAAGGCGGGCCGGAAGGTGCTGAGTGTGGCTCGGGAGTGGTGATCCCCCGGTTGTGGGTCGGCCCCAGGTCGGCCCCTCTCCGCACCGCTCTTTGATGGATAATCGCCATTATCCATGAGTTGGTCATGATGCTCGGGCGCGCTGAGCGGAATTGTCGGTGTCGTGCGCTAGGAAGATCACATGCGTGTGCTCGACGCCCAGGAGTCGTTCTTCCTCGCCCGCCGTCCGCGCAAGGACTCCCCCCACACCACGGCGGCCTACCGGCGGGACCTCGCCGGGGTCACCGCGTTGCTCTGCGACGTCGTGGGCACTCCCCCGGACCGGTTGCTGGTCGCCGATCTGACGGCCGGGAACCTGCGCAAGGCGTTCGGGGTGTTCGCGGACTCGCACGCGAAGTCCTCGGTGTTGCGGGCGTGGTCTACCTGGAACCAGTTCCTGACCTTCTGCGTGGCGGAGGACCTGGTGCCGGGCAACCCGATGGGTGCGGTGGCCCGGCCGAAGACGCCGCCGTTGGTGCCCAAGCCGTTGCGTGGCGAGGACACGCCCGAGCGGTTGTTGGCGGCGGCGGCCGAAGGGGCGCGCAAGGCGCGTGACCCGTGGCCGGAGCGGGACGTGCTGGTGTTGGCGTTGGGGCTGGTGGCGGGGTTGCGGTCGGCGGAGATGCGGACGTTGACGCTGGCGTCGGTGGTCGGGCGGCCCGGTGAGCGGCGGCTGCACGTGGCGGGCAAGGGCAACCGGGACCGGTCGGTGCCGATCGAGCCGGCGATGGACCGGATCATCGAGCAGTACCTGGTCTCGTGCCGGGCGCGGTTCCCGCAGGGGCGGTTCGACCGGGGTTCGGCGCTGCTGCGGGATCGGCACGGCGAGCCGATCGGGAGGGGCGGGCTGGAGTACCTGGTGCGGTCGTGCTTCCGGTGGGCGGGGCTGCACGACCGGGTGCCGTCGGGGGCGAACCTGCACGCGTTGCGGCACACCTTCGCCACGCGGCTGGCCGAGGACGGCGCGTCGGCGTCGGAGATCATGGCGCTGCTGGGGCACGCCTCCCTGGCGACGTCGCAGAACTACATCGAGGCGACGGCGCGGGAGCGGCGGGCGGCGGTGGCGGGCAACCGGACGTACGTGTCGTTGGCGAACCTGCCGTCGTCGCGGCGGGAGGACGACTGACCACTCCCCTGTGCCTTTGCTGGTGCGGTCAGGCGATCGCTGGGGTGAAGTAGGTCTTGCGGTTGCCGAGTGCTTGGTGGCCCACCCAGTCGCCGCTGGTGGTGGTGCGGGTCCAGTAGAGCTGGCCGTGTCCGTCGCTGGGGGTTTGTTCGGTGTAGACGAGGTAGACGGTGTCGCCGTCGGCTGCCAGTTCGGGGCCGGTGACCGACCAGCCGTCGAGTGGTCGCTGGGGTGCCCAGCCGGCGTCGTAGCGGGACCACCAGAGGCGGGTGTCGTCGTGGTCGGCGGTGGTCTGGCCTCGCCAGGCCATGTAGATGTGGCCCCAGGTTCCGACGAGTGCCGGGGCCGCGGCGCTCCAGCCTTCGTAGCGGCGCGGTTGGCCGTCGAACCACCCGATCCGGGGGTTGTACTGGATCCAGTGCAGTTGGTTGTCGGGTGACTGGCCCTTCCAGGCCATGACCATGCCGCCGAAGAGGGCGGCGCCGAGGGCGGGGCCGTGGCTGGTGCGCCACGGGGTGGCGACCTGGGCCTCCCAGCCGGCGCCCGTGCCGCGGGCCCAGTGGATGGTGCCTTCGGTCTTGTCCTTCCAGGCCAGGAAGAGGTGGTTGTCGTAGGAGGCGAGCGTCGGGTTCTGGGCGGTCTGGAACCCGGAGTTCCTCGGTGCGGACCACACGGTGCCGTGCTGGTCGGCGATGGGTGAGTCGCCGAGCCTCGAGGTGTGGATGTAGTGGTCGGGTCCCACCCATGCGGCGTAGAGGCCGTCGATGTGCCTGGTCAGGGCGGGCGCGGTGACCGCGCGGCGTTCTGCTCCCCAGGAGATCTCCTGGTCGGACCAGGTGTCGGGCCGGTCGGTGACGACTCCGGTCCGGCTCCACCTCATCGTGTTGGTGCCGTCGTTGTGGACCCACAGCATCGCGGGTGTGTACCCCATGTGCTCCACCGTCCCTTCGCCTGGTTGTCGTCCGCCGCTGGTTCTCGTTACTCGGCGGACGCCTGGCGGGTTGGGCTGTTCGAGTGATGCCGGCGTGACCTTGTTCGAACGGGTGTACGCAGGTGTCATGAGGGCGGTGTGGCGTGGGGTGTTGGTGTTCGGGTTGGTGACCTTCCCTGTGCGGTTGTTCCCGGTGGTGCGACCGCATGGGGTGCGGTTCCGGTTGGTGCATCGGGACGATTCGGGGCGGATTCGGCATCGGCGGGTGTGTGAGGTGTGTCGGGAGGAGGTGGGGTTGGCCGATGTCGTGCGGGCCGTGGAGACGGCTCAAGGGCGCGTGGTCGTGGTGGAGGACGAGGAGTTGGCTCGGGTGCCGGTGGCGCCGCAGCGGGTGATCGACGTGGTGCAGGTGGCTCGGGTGGACGAGGTGGATCCGGTGGTGTTGGGGCGGGCGTTCCACGTCGAGCCGGAGGTGGCGGCGGTGGGGTCGTACGTGGTGGTGCGGGACGCGTTGGCGCGGGCGGGGCGGGTCGGGGTGGCTCGGGTGGTGTTGCGGCGGCGGGAGCGGGTGGCTGTGGTGCGTCCGCGGGGTGCGGGGTTGGTGGTGCAGACGGTGTTGTGGGAGGACGAGGTGCGGGAGCCGGATCTGGGGTTCCTGGACGGGGTGGGGGCGGTGTCGGGGTCTGCGGAGCGGATGGCGTCGGAGTTGGTGGAGTCGATGACTGCGCCGTGGGACCTGTCGGTGTTCGAGGACCGGTTCGCGACGGCGGTGGCGGGGCTGGTGGCGGAGAAAACTAGCCCGTTCGAGTGATGCCCTGGTGCGGAAACCGCAGTTGGCGGGTACTCACGTGGAATGAGGTCCGTGTGGCGTGGGGCGATCTCCTTCGGGCTGGTCACGATCGGTGTCCGGTTGTACACGGCGACGGAGGAGCACGACTTCCGGTTCCACCAGGTGCACCGCGAGGACGGTGGGCGCATCCGCTACAAGCGGGTGTGCCAGGTGTGTGGCGAGGAGGTGGCGTTCGCCGACATCGCCAAGGGCTACGAGCTGGACGACGGTCGTGTGGTGGTGATGGACAACGAGGACTTGGACAAGTTGCCGATCAACACCGATCACGCGATCGACGTGCTGGAGTTCGTGCCGGCGGAGGAGATCGATCCGATCTACTTCCAGAAGTCCTACTACCTGGAGCCGGACAAGGCGGCGACGCGGCCGTACGTGTTGTTGCGGACGGCGTTGGAGCAGAGCGGGCAGTTGGCGGTCGTGAAGATCACGATCCGGCAGCGGGAGACGTTGGCGATGCTGCGGGCCCGCGAGGACCTGCTGGTGATGCACACGATGTTGTGGCCCGACGAGATCCGCAAGCCGGAGTTCGACTTCCTCGACGGCGAGACCGAGGTGCGCCCGCAGGAGTTGAAGATGGCGTCGTCGCTGGTGGAGAGCATGGCGGGGTCGTTCGACCCGGGCGATTTCACCGACGACTACACCGAGGCGATGCAGAAGTTGATCGAGGCGAAGGCGGAGGGCGCGGAGCTGCCCGAGCAGCCGGAGGCCGAGGACACCGGTGAGGTCATCGACCTGATGACGGCGTTGGAGCGCAGCGTGGAGCAGGCGCGGTCGGCGCGGGGTGAGTCGGCGCGAGGTCAGTCTGGGCGGGGTGAGGGCAAGTCGGCGGAGAAGAAGCCGGCCGCGCGGTCGAGGGCGTCGTCGGGTGGGTCCCAGTCCCGGGCGTCGCAGTCCCGGACGTCGCGGTCGAGGGCGTCGGGTGGGTTGGCGGCGAAGGACGCTGCGAAGGCGAAGGAGACCAAGGAGAAGGCGCCGGCGAAGAAGAGGGCGAAGCCCGCGTAGGGGGTGGCCGGTGGGTGGTGACCTGTCGGAGTACCGGCGCAAGCGGGATGCCGGGCGGACGCCGGAGCCGGTGCCGGGTGAGGGGGCGCCGCTCCCCCGCGGTGACGACGACACGTTCGTGATCCAGGAGCACCACGCGTCGCGGCTGCACTGGGACGTGCGGTTGGAGCGGGGTGGGGTGTTGGTGTCGTGGGCGGTGCCGAAGGGGTTGCCGCCGGAGCCGGGGACGATCCGGTTGGCGGTGCGCACGGAGGACCACCCGTTGGAGTACGCGTCGTTCGAGGGGACGATCCCGAAGGGCGAGTACGGCGCGGGCGAGATGCTGATCTGGGACCGGGGTCGGTACGAGACGGTGAAGTGGAGCGACCGCGAGGTGGACGTGGTGCTGCGCGGGTCCCGGGTCGAGGGTGAGTTCGTGTTCTTCCGGCGCGAGTCGGGTGGGGACGGCAAGGACTGGATGGTGCGGCGGCGGCACGAGGCGGTGCGGCCGGACTGGGTGCCGTTGCCGGAGGTGGTGGCGCCGATGTTGGCGACGGCGGCGGAGGGGTTGCCGGAGCGCAACGGGGACTACGCCTACGAGTTCAAGTGGGACGGAGTGCGGGCGGTCGCCCGGGTGGAGGGTGGCCGGGTGACGTTGGTGTCGCGGGCGGGCAACGACGTGACGGGGTCGTACCCGGAGTTGCAGGGGTTGGGCGAGTCGCTGGGGTCGACGCAGGTGTTGTTGGACGGGGAGATCGTCGCGTTGGAGGGTGGGCGGCCCAGTTTCGGGGCGTTGCAGCAGCGGATGCACGCCGGTGGGGCGCAGGCGCGGCGGTTGGTGTCGCGGGTGCCGGTGACCTACCTGGTGTTCGACGTGCTGCACCTGGACGGGTCGTCGACGCTGAACATGCCGTACGCGCGGCGGCGGGAGTTGTTGGAGGGGTTGGACCTGCGGGGTGCGCATTGGGCGACGCCGAAGGCGTATCCGGGTGCGGGGCCGGAGGTGTTGGCGGCGTCGCGGGAGCAGGGGTTGGAGGGGGTGGTGGCCAAGCGGCTGGATTCGCCGTACACGCCGGGGGTGCGGTCGCCGCACTGGGTGAAGATCACGCGGGTGGCGACGCAGGAGGTGGTGGTCGGCGGGTGGCGGCCGGGTGAGGGCAAGCGCAAGGGGGTGGTGGGCGCGTTGCTGTTGGGGATCCCGGAGGGTGGGGGGTTGGCGTTCGTGGGGTCGGTGGGGACGGGGTTCGGTGAGGCGGAGTTGCGGGTGTTGACGGCCCGGTTGGAGGGGTTGGCGGCGAAGGAGTCGCCTTTTGTGACGCCGGTGCCGCGGGAGCGGGCGAAGGGTGCGCGGTGGGTGCGGCCGGAGTTGGTGGGTGAGGTGGTGCACCGGCAGTGGACGGCGGACGGGCGGATGCGGTTCCCGACGTGGCGGGGGTTGCGGCCGGACGTGGCGCCCGCGGAGGTGCGGCGCCTTGGTTGAGTCGGCGGTGGTGCGGGTCGGTGATCGGCGGGTGAAGCTGACCAACCTGGGCAAGGTGCTGTACCCGGAGGTGGGGTTCACCAAGGCGGAGGTGATCGACTACTACACGCGGATCGCGCCGGTGCTGCTGCCGCACCTGGCGGGGCGGCCGTTGACGGTGCGGCGGTTCCCGGACGGGGTGGACGGGGAGTCGTTCTTCGAGAAGAACGCGCCGTCGCACGCGCCGGCGTGGGTGCGGCGGGTGCGGGTGGAGACGCCGGGGTCGTCGCGGGGGTCGGAGTACCTGGACTTCGTGGTGGTGGACGACCTGGCGACGTTGGTGTGGTTGGCGAACCTGGCGGCGTTGGAGTTGCACGTGCCGCAGTGGACGGTGGGGCCGCGGGGTGGGCGCCGCTCCCCCGACCTGGTGGTGTTCGACCTGGACCCGGGGCCGCCGGCGACGGTGGTGGAGTGCGCGCGGGTGGCGGAGCTGCTGCGGGAGGTGCTGGTCGCGGACGGGTTGGCGCCGGTGGTGAAGACCAGTGGCTCGAAGGGGTTGCAGGTGTACGCGCCGGTGGAGGTGTCGGACCCGATGCGGCCTTCGGAGTACGCGAAGGCGGTGGCGCGGCGGTTGGCGCGGGAGCGGCCCGAGCAGGTGGTGTGGCAGATGGCCAAGGCGCAGCGCACGGGGAAGGTGCTGATCGACTGGTCGCAGAACAACCCGGCGAAGACGACGGTGGCG
Organism: Saccharothrix sp. CCNWYY140; assembly: GCF_037401995.1. Classification (NCBI taxonomy): domain Bacteria; kingdom Bacillati; phylum Actinomycetota; class Actinomycetes; order Pseudonocardiales; family Pseudonocardiaceae; genus Saccharothrix; species Saccharothrix sp. CCNWYY140. The sequence continues at coordinate 79,915 of NZ_JBBEGC010000007.1, read as the reverse complement.
CCGTACTCGCTGCGGGCGCGGGCGTTGCCGTCGGTGTCGACGCCGGTGACGTGGGAGGAGGTCGAGGGGTGCCATCAGGTGTCGGACCTGGTGTTCACCGCCGACCAGGCGCGGGAGCGGGTGGACCGGTGGGGTGACCTGTTCGCGGTGGAAAAGGCGTCGCCGCTGCCGGGCTGATCGCCTTATCCTGGCCTGCTTTTCCGACGGTGAAAGGGGGCGGGGTGGATCTGACGGCGGTGTTCGTGGACGGGCGGCCCGATCCGGGGCGGCGCATCGAGCTGGTCGACTACGACCCGGCGTGGCCGGGGTTGTTCGAGCGTGAGGCGGCGCGGGTGCGGGCCGCGTTGGGTGCGGCGGTGCTGGGGTTGGAGCACGTGGGGTCGACGTCGGTGCCGGGGTTGGCGGCCAAGCCGGTGGTCGACGTGGTGCTGGCGGTGGCGGAGCCCGCCGACGAGGCGGCGTACGTGCCGGCGTTGGAGGCGGCGGGGTACGTGCTGCGGATCCGGGAGCCGGGGTGGCACGAGCACCGGATGTTCAAGGGGCCGGAGGCGAACGTGAACCTGCACGTGTTCGCGGTCGGGTCGCCGGAGATCACGCGGATGGTGCTGTTCCGGGACCGGTTGCGGGCGCACCCGGAGGACCGGGCGCGGTACGAGGCGGTGAAGCGGGAGCTGGCGGCGCGGTCGTGGACGTACTTGCAGGGGTACGCGGACGCGAAGAGCGACGTGGTGGACGAGATCCTGGCGCGGGCCGATCCGGCCGCGCCGCCGCGGGTGGGGTGATCGGGCGTGGCCTGCGGCCCCCGGGTCGATCGTCGCACGGGGCACCGACAGTTCCCGGCGAAGTGGTCTCGGGGGCGGGGGCCGGTGCGGGAGAATTCCCCGTCGTGAGGTTCGGGGTGCTCGGCCCGGTGGTGGCGCGGCGTGCGGACGGGTCGGAGGTCCGGGTCGGCGGCGCGGGGTTGCGGGCGTTGGTGGCGGTGCTCGCGGTGGACGCCGGGCGGGTGGTCGGGGTGGACCGGCTGGTGGAGGCGTTGTACGGGGATCGGCCGCCTTCGCGGGTGGGCAACGCGGTGCAGTCGCAGGTGTCGCGGTTGCGGGCGTTGCTGGACGTGGAGATCGAGCGGTCGGCGGCCGGGTACCGGCTGGTGGTGGACCCGTGGGACGTGGACGCGCTGCGGTTCGAGGAGTTGGTGGCGCGCGGTCTGCCGGGTGAGGCGTTGGCGTTGTGGCGCGGCCCGGCGTTGGCGGACGTGGGTGACGCGCCGTTCGCGGCGGTGTTGGCGGCGCGGTGGGAGGAGTTGCGGCTCAAGGTCGTGGAGGACCACGACGTGGCGCCGGTGGCGGTGTTGCGGGAGCTGGTGGCGGCGCACCCGTTGCGGGAGCGGTTGGTGGCCCGGTTGGTGCGGGCGCTGCACGGGCAGGGGCGGCAGGCCGAGGCGTTGGCGCTGGTGGACCGGACGCGGCGGGTGCTGGCCGAGGAGCTCGGGGCGGACCCGTCGCCGGAGCTGGTGGCCGCGCACGGCGAGGTGGTGCGGGGTGAGCGGCCTGCGGGTCGGCGGGTGCTGCCCGCGCAGCTGACCAGTTTCGTCGGGCGCGGCGAGGAGGTGCGGCTGGTCGGGAAGGCGTTGGACGAGGCGCGGCTGGTGACGCTGCTGGGTCCGGGTGGGGCGGGCAAGACGCGGTTGGCGGTGGAGGTCGCGGCGACGCAGCCGGGTGATGTGTTCTTCGTGGACCTGGCGCCGTTGGGCGCGGGCGGGGACGTGCCGTTGGCGGTGGTGACGGCGTTGGGGTTGCGGGAGGACGGGCGGCGGGCCGCGCGGGCGCCGCGGGAGCGGTTGGTGGCGGCGCTGGCGGGCCGGGAGGTGCTGCTGGTGCTGGACAACTGCGAGCACGTGGTGGAGGACGCGGCCGGGTTGGCCGGTGCGCTGCTGACGGCGTGCCCGGGGTTGCGGGTGTTGGCCACGAGCCGGGAGGCGTTGGGGGTGACCGGGGAGACGGTGCGGCCGGTGCCGCCGCTGCCCGCGGCGGACGGCTCCTCCCCCGCCGTGGCGTTGTTCGCCGACCGGGCGGTGGCGGTGGACCCGTCGTTCCGGCTGGCCGCGGACACGGTCCCGCTGGTGGTGGCGATCTGCCGGGCGTTGGACGGGATGCCGCTGGCGATCGAGCTGGCGGCGGCGCGGGTGCGGTCGTTGTCGCTGGCGGAGGTGGCGGCACGGTTGGACGACCGGTTCCGGTTGCTCTCGCGCGGCAACCGGGCCGCCGCGCCGCGGCACCGGACGCTGCACGCGGTGGTGGAGTGGAGCTGGGACCTGCTCACCGAGGCGGAGCGGGTGGTGGCGCGGCGGCTGACGGTGTTCTCCGACGGGGCGACGCTGGAGTCGGCGGGCGCGGTGTGCGGGGTCGACGGTGCCGGTCTGGACGGCGTCGATCCGGACGACGTGGACGAGATCCTGCCGTCGTTGGCGGACAAGTCGCTGGTGGAGGTGTCCGGGGGCCGGTACCGGATGCTGGACACGATCCGGGCGTTCGGCGCGGCACGGCTGGAGGAGGCCGGTGAGCGGGAGTCGGCGCGGCGGGCGCACGCGGAGTGGTTCCTGGAGGTGGCGTGCCGGGCGACGCCGCACCTGCTGCGCGGTGAGCAGCTGGAGTGGCTGGCGGCGTTGGGAGCCGAGCACGAGAACCTGAAGTCGGCGATCCGGTGGGCGGTCGACCACGACGTGGAGCTGGCGTTGCGGCTGGTGGCGGAGCTGGGCTGGTACTTCTGGCTGCGCGGGCTGCGCACGGAGGGCGCGGTGCTGGCCGCCGAGGTGCTGCGCGCGGCGGGTCCGGTGGCGCCGGCGGGGTTGGCCGAGGAGTACCTGCTGTGCGCGTTGTCGGCGTCGGCGTCGGGCACCGGTGAGGCGGTGCCGGGCGGGTTGTCGCCGCGCCAGGACGTGCCGGAGGGGTTCACCGGGCCGCCGACGCGGCCGTTCCTGACCATGCTGTGGGGCATGGCCTACGGGGTGCCGGACCTGGGCGAGCCGACGCTGGACGCGCGGCGCGGGCACCTGGTGGGGCCCGACCCGTGGTCGCGGGCGCTGTCCGAGGTCGGGTTGGGGTTGCAGTACCAGTACGCGGGGCGGCCGGCGCAGGCGCGGGCGGCGCACGTCGCGGCGCTGGCCGGGTTCCGGGCGCTGGGTGAGCGGTGGGGCCAGTCGGTGGTGCTCTCGCAGCTGGCGGAGCTGTCGCGGACCGAGGGCGACCTGGACGCGGCGGTGGTGTTCCTGGACGAGGCGCTGGCGTTGAGCGAGCGGTTCGGCGCGACCGAGCACACCGCGGGGATGCTGGTGCAGCGGGCGGAGTGGCACCGCCGGCGCGGGTCGTTCGAGGAGGCGTGGGCGGACCTGGAGCGGGCGGCGGTGATGGCCCGGTCGCAGGGCGCGGTGGAGATGCTGGCCCAGGTCCGGCACGGGATGGCGGAGCTCGCGCGGGCACGCGGGGACCTCGCCGGGGCGCGGGCGTGGTGCGAGGAGGCGCTGCGGGTGTGCCCTCGGGGGTGGTTCGGTCCCGAGGAGGTGCGGGCGCACGTGCACGTGGCGGTGGGTCGGCTGGAGCTGGCCGGCGGGGACGTGGCGGCGGCGCGGGCGGTGTGGGGGCGGGCCGTGGAGTCGGCGGCGGAGTGGGGCAACCCGATGGTGCTGGCCGCCGTCGCGGAGGCGTGGGCGGGGTCGTGCGTGGTCGAGGGTGAGGCGGTGCGGGCGGCGGAGCTGCTGGGCGCGGCCCGGGCGTTGCGGGGACTGCCCGCGGTGCTGGTGGACGCCGATGTGCTCGCGGCCGAGGACGCGGCGCGGGCGGCGTTGGGGGTCGAGGGGTTTGCGGCGGCGTCGGCCCGGGGCGCGGGGTTCGGGCGGGACGGCCTGCTGGCCGCGCTGCGCGCCTGAACCCCGCGGCCGGGGTCAGGTCAGGAAGGCGGCCAGGCGCTTGACCAGGAACTCCGGGTCGTCGATCCACGGGAAGTGGCCCGCGCCCGGCTGCTCGGCGTACTCCGCGCCCGGGATCAGCTCCGCGAGTTGCCGCACCAGGTGCGGCGGGGACACCGGGTCCGCGCCGCCCGCGTACACCTGCACCGGGATGGACAGGTCGGCCAGGGCGCGGCGGGTGTGGCCGGGGCTGAAGGCGCCCTCCGCGGAGTAGCCGCGCTGGGCCTCCGCGGAGCGTTCGGCGTCCTCGGCCGCCGCGTGGGCCTGGGCCGCCGGGGTCCACGAGCCGTAGAACAGCGGGGCGGCGGTGAGGCGGTTGGTCAGGGAGTCGTCGCCGGCCGACCACGCCCGCAGGGCGCGGACCGCGTCGGCGTGCCAGGGCTGGTCGGCGTGCACGGCCAGGTGCTCGGCCCAGTCGTCCTCGGTCGGGCTCAGGCCCACCGCGCGCAGCGCCGGGGTCAGCAGCACCAGACCGGACAGGTAGTGCGGGAAGTGCTCGGCGTAGGCCATCGCGATGCCCGCGCCCGCCGAGTGCCCCAGGACGTCCAGGCGCTCCAACCCCAGGTGCTGCCGCAGGGCCTCCACGTCCAGGGCCAGGCGGTCGCGGCGGTAGGAGGACGGGTCGGCCGGTGCGTCGGAGGAGCCGGTGCCTCGGTTGTCCAGCAGCACCAGGGAGCGGTGCGCGGACAGGCCGCCCAGCTCGCCCAGGTAGGACACGGCACGCCCGGCGCCGCCGGGCAGGCACACCAGCGGCTCGCCGGAACCGATCACGCGGTAGGCCAAACCGGTGCCGTCGTAGGAGGAGAAGCGGGGCATGGTCACATCCTCTCCTACGCTGACCCGATGCCGAGGACCGCCACCGCGCACACCCCCGACCGCGCCGGACTGCTGGAGTTCCTGCGCCCCCGCCACCGCGCACTGCTGATCACCACCCGCCGCGACGGGCGGCCCCAGACCTCGCCGGTGACGTGCGGGGTCGACGACGCCGGCCGGGTCGTGGTGTCGACTTACCCGCAGCGCGCCAAGTCCCGCAACGCCCGCCGCGACCCGCGGGTGAGCCTGTGTGTGCTCTCCGACGACTGGGACGGCCCCTACGTCCACCTCGACGGCCGCGCCGAGGTGATCGACCTGCCCGACGCCCTGGAACCGCTGGTCGACTACTACCGGTCGATCTCCGGCGAGCACCCCGACTGGGACGACTACCGCGCCGCCATGCTGCGCCAGGGCAAGGTGCTGCTGCGGGTCACCATCGAGGACTGGGGTCCGATCGCCACCGGCGGCTTCCCACCCGAACTCACCCGCTGAACCAGGTGCCGCCCCACCCGCGCGGGTCCTGGAGCACGGCGAACACCGCGCCCGCCGGGTCGGCGATGGCCGCCACGACCCCGGTGGGCACCTCGGACGGCCCGATCGCCACGGTGCCGCCGATCTCCGCCGCCACCTCGCACACCTTGGCCACGTCGGGCACGGAGAAGTAGCACACCCACCGCTGCTGCTCGCCCACCAGCCGGCCCGCGACCGCGCGCGTGTCGATGTCGTAGACGGTGAACGGCTCGTCCGGGGTGCGCGCCGCCCACCCCAGCTCACCGGTCCAGAACTCGTCGTCGGCGGCGCCCATGAACTCCACCCAGCACGGCTCGCCCGACCGCGGTTCCGGTGCCCACGGCCCGTGCAGCACCCGACCGGAGTCCACCGCAGCGCCGTCACGCAGCTCACGCGGCTGCGTGCCGGCGAACACGACCCGGTAGCCGTCCTGGCCTGGTCTCACGCGCAGCGCGAGCCGGTCGCCGACCCAGCCGCTGAACACCCCGTCCGGCTCGGGGATCACCACCCAGCCCAGCAGGTAGGCGTAGAAGTCGGCGATCGGCTCGGGATCGGCGGCGGCCAGTTCGACGCGGCGCACACCGCGCGAAGGGCTCGGGGAAACTCCGGACACGGCGGCGGTCCCATCGGCGGGGAGGTGATCAGGAACGCGCCCCATCCTCCGCACCCACCCGGGGTGACGACAATGCTCCGTTCGGACTCACGCCATCACCCGAAAGGAGCTGTGTCAGCGGGATCGGGCGGCCCAGGTGGAAACCCTGCCCGACCCGCACCCCCAACCGGGTCAACGTCTCGACCTGCGCCGGCCGTTCCACCCACTCCGCCACCGCCGACAGGCCCAGGCCGCGGGCGATCTCCACGATCCCCGACACCAGCACCGCGTCGGTGGAGCGCTCGTCGATGCCGCGCACGAACTCGCCGTCGATCTTGATCCCGGTGATCGGCAGGTGCTTGAGGTGGACGAACGAGCCGAACCCGGACCCGAAGTCGTCCAGGGTGATCCGGCAGCCGAACCCTCGCAGCTGCAACGCCAGCGCCCGCGCCGCGTCCAGGTTGGTCACCGCCGCGGTCTCGGTGATCTCCAGGCCCAGCCGGCCCGGCGCGACCCCGGCGGTGGCCAGCCGGTCGAGCACGAACCCGCCGAAGTCCTCGTCCTCCAGCGTGCGGCCGGAGATGTTGACGTTGAACTTCAGGTCCCGGGACGGGTGGCGCACCAGCGCGTCGATCGCCGTGGACAGCACCCACCGGTCGATGTCGAGCACCAGGTTGGACCGCTCCGCCTCGACCAGGAACTCCGCCGGCCCCAGCGGCGGGTCCTGGTGGTCCTCCAGGCGCAGCAGCAGCTCGTGGCCCAGCGTCCGCCCGGTGGCCAGCTGCACCATCGGCATGGCGTGCAGCGCGAACCCGCCGTTCTCCAGCGCCGCGCGCAGCCGGTCCATCACCGACACCCGTTTCGCGGTGTCGGCGTAGTGACCCGGCTCGTAGACGGTGACCCGGTTGCGGCCCGCGGCCTTGGACGCGTAGAGCGCCAGGTCGGCGTTGGCCAGCACCAGCTCCCACGTGTCCCCCACGCCGTACTCGGCCACCCCGGTCGACACCGTCACCCGCGCGGACACCGCGACCAGCGGCAACGCCGCCACCGCGTCGCGCAGGCCCTCCGCGACCGCCTGCGCCTTCTCCGGCGGGCAGCCCGGCAGCACCACCGCGAACTCGTCCCCGCCCAGCCGCCCGATCAGCCCCGACCCCGACAGCCGCGACCGCAGCGTCCCGGCCAGCGTCTTCATCAGCCGGTCGCCCACGGCGTGGCCGCGCAGGTCGTTGACGTCCTTGAAGTTGTCCAGGTCCAGCAGCAGCAACGACCCCTGCCCGCCCGAGGCCAGCTGCCGCTCCAGCTCACGGGTCACCGCGCGCCGGTTGGCCAGGCCCGTCAACGGGTCCTGCTCGGCCAGCGCCAGCAACTCGTCGTGCACGCGGCGCGCGTTGGTGATGTCGTGCGCGGTGCCCAACGCGCGAAGCGGGGTGCCGTCCTCGGCGGTGATGATCTCGCCGAAGCACTCGAACCAGCGCTCGGTGCGGCGGTCGGCCAGCATCATCCGGTGGGTGTAGGAGAAGCCCGCGCCGGTGCGCATGGCCTCCTCCAGGGTCGCCTGGATCATCGACAGGTCGTCGGGGTGCACCAGCTCGGCGTAGCCGTCGAAGTCCAGCTTGGTGTCGGGCGGGAACCCGAACATCTCCAGCAGCGTGTCCGACCACACCACCCGGTCCTCGGCGATGTGCCACTCCCACGTGCCCATCCGGCCCAGCACCTGGGCGCGGCGCAACGCGTCGGCCTCGTGCGTGGCCTCCAGCTCCCGGTCCCGCCACGCCGTCACGTCCGCGACGCGGTAGAGCAGCTCGTCGTCGGAGCCCAGCGGCTGGCAGGTCACCTCCAGCCAGCGGTGCCCCTTGCGGTAGGCCGAGGGCGTCAGCAGCGCCAACCCCGAGCGGGGCCGTTCCGGGGCGCCGGGCAGCAACGCGGGCAACGACCTGCCCGCCACCCGGTCCACCGCGACCCCGAGGATCTCCGCCAGCGCCGGGTTCACCCAGCGCAACACGCCCTGCCCGTCGGTCACACCGAAACCGACATCGGCCCGGTCCAGCACCTCCCGGTGCAACCCGCCGTTGCCGCTCACGCGCCCTCCTCGCCACCCCGCGCGCAATGATGGTGGAGTCCACGCACCACGGGCAAGCCGACCCCCTCACCTTCAGCACCCGTACAGGTACCGGCAGTGCGCTTTCCGCACGCCTGCGGTCGCCGGGTCCTTTTCGCCGCCGCGAAACCCGCTGGCCCCCGCCACACGCCCCCGCGACACTGCCACACCATGCGTCCCGCACCCGGCGAACTGCTGCACTTCTCCGAAGACCCCGACATCACCCACTTCGTGCCCCACGTCGCCGCCACCGCCCGCCAACCGGAGGCCTACGTGTGGACCGTCGACCACGTCCAGGCTCCCGCGTACTGGTTCCCCCGCCAATGCCCCCGCGCGATGGCCTGGACCACCCCCGACACCCCACCCGCCGACGCCGAGTGGCTGGGCCCGAACCGCGTCCACGCCATCGAGTACGGCTGGCTGGAAGCGATGCGCACAACCCGCCTCTACGCCTACCGCTTCGCCGCCTCCGACTTCCGCCCCTTCGGCGACAACGCCCACGTCGCCACCACGCCGGTCACGCCGCTGGGTCCGCCGGAACCCGTCCCGGATCTGTTCGGGCTGCACGAGGAAGCCGGCATCGAACTACGGGTACTGCCGACGCTGTGGCCGTTCTGGCACCAGGTCACCGCCCGTGACCTCGGTTTCTCCGGCATCCGGCTGCGCAACGCAAAGCCCTGACCTCCGGCCATTGCCTACATACCGACCGGTCGGTACCCTCGCGGCGTGGCTGAAATCGAGCGGCGGGTTGATGCGGTGGTGTTGGACTGGGGTGGTGTGCTCACCGTCTCCGTGCCGGCGTTCATCGAGGACTGGCTGACCCGCGAGAACATCGACCGCGACCGCTACTCCGCGACCATGCGCGGCTGGATGGGAAGGGACGCCGTTCCCGACAACCCCGTCTTCCGGCTGGAGACCGGGCAGCTGTCCGCCGAGGAGTTCGAGGCGTTGCTGGCCGCCGAGCTGACCACCCTCGACGGACGCGAGATCGCCGCCAAAGGCCTGCTGCGCCGCATGTTCGGAAGCGCCACCCCCGACCCGGCGATGGTCGACCTCGTCCGCACGATCCGCGCCCGGGGCGTGCCCACCGTGCTGCTGTCCAACAGCTGGGGCGAGGGCTACCCCGAGGACCTGCTGCTGGAGCTGTTCGACACCATCGTGATCAGCGGGCGCATCGGGCTGCGCAAACCCGACCCGCGCATCTTCACCCACACCCTGGACCTGATCGGCCTCCCGGCGCACCGCTGCGTGTTCCTCGACGACGCCCCGGTCAACGTCGAGGGCGCCCGCGCCGTCGGACTACACGCCCACCGCCACACCGACGCCGAGACCAGCCGCGCCGTGCTGGCCGACCTGCTCGGGCACGACCTCCTGGGAGCCGCGCTGTGACCGACCTGCCGGGCCTGGACCTGCACAAGCTGGCCGCCCACCTCCACACCCCGCCGCTGACCGGCGAGCTGATCCCCGGCGGCCGATCCAACCTCACCTACCGCGTCACCGACGGCGCCAACCGGTGGGTGCTGCGCCGACCGCCGCTGGGCCACGTCCTGGCCACCGCCCACGACATGGCCCGCGAGCACCGCGTCATCTCCGCGCTGGCCGGCACCGCCGTCCCGGTGCCCGAGGTCGAGCACCTGTGCCAGGACCCCGACGTCATCGGCGCGCCGTTCTACCTCATGCAAGAAATGCCCGGCACCGCCCTGCGCCACCGCGACCAGTGCCCCTGGCTCACCCCCGACAAGGCCGCCGCCCTGTCCCACCGCCTGGTCGACGTGCTGGCCGACCTGCACGCCGTGGACCCGCACGCCGTCGGCCTGGCCGACTTCGGCCGACCCGACGGGTTCCTCCACCGCCAGGTCACCCGCTGGGGCAAGCAGCTCGACGCCTCCCGCAGCCGCGACCTGCCCGGCATCGACGAGCTGCGCGACCGGCTCGCCGCCACCGTCCCCGCCTCGGCGCGCGCCGCGATCGTGCACGGCGACTACCGCCTGGACAACGTCCTGGTCACCGCCGAACCGACCGACATCAGCGCTGTCCTGGACTGGGAGATGGCCACCCTGGGCGACCCGCTGGCCGACCTCGGCCTGCTGCGCGTCTACTGGACCGGCGTCGGCCTGGACGACGACCCGGTCACCGGCACCGTGCTGGGCCTGCCCGGCTTCGCCGACGCCGACGAGCTCACCGAGCGCTACGCCACCCGCAGCGGCGCCGACGTGTCCCGGCTCGGCTGGTACACCGCGTTCGCCTACTTCAAGCTCGCCGTCATCCTCGAGGGCATCCACTTCCGCTTCACCACCGGCAAGACGGTCGGGGCGGGCTTCGACCAGATCGGGAACCTCACCCTGCCGCTGGTGCGGCAGGGACTCGCCGCCACCGGAGGAGTGCGCTGATGGACTTCGCCTACGACGCCAGGACCGAACAACTGCGGGAGCAGCTGCTGCGGTTCATGGACGAGCACGTCTACCCCGCCGAACAGCTCGCCCACCGCCAGCTGGAGGAAGCCGCCGACCCGTGGGCGCGTCCGCCGGTGATCGAGGACCTCAAGGCCGAGGCCCGGCGCCAGGGCCTGTGGAACCTGTTCCTGCCCGACGCCGAGCACGGCGCCGGCCTGACCAACCTCCAGTACGCGCCGCTGGCCGAGATCACCGGCCGCAGCCCGCACCTGGCCCCGGAGGCGCTCAACTGCGCCGCGCCCGACACCGGGAACATGGAGGTGCTGGCCATGTTCGGCACCGAACAGCAGAAGAAGCAGTGGCTGCAACCCCTGCTGGACGGCGAGATCCGCTCCGCGTTCTGCATGACCGAACCCGACGTCGCCTCCTCCGACGCCACCAACATCGCCACCCGCATCGAACGCGACGGCGACCACTACGTCGTCAACGGCACCAAGTGGTGGTCCTCCGGCGCGATGGCCCCCCACTGCGCCATCTTCATCGTGATGGGCAAGACCGACCCCGACGCCGAACGCCACCGCCAACAGGCCATGATCCTCGTCCCGCGCGACACCCCGGGCGTGCACGTCAAGCGCGGCATGCACGTCTTCGGCTACACCGACGCCTCCCACGGCGGCCACGCCGAGATCGTGTTCGACAACGTCCGCGTGCCCGCCGAGAACCTCATCGCCGGTGAGGGCGAGGGCTTCGCGATCGCCCAGGCCCGCCTCGGCCCCGGCCGCATCCACCACTGCATGCGGCTGATCGGCATCGCCGAACGCGCCCTGGAACTGATGTGCCGCCGCGCGGTCTCCCGGGTCGCGTTCGGGCAGCCCATCGCGCGGCAGGGCGTGGTGCAGGAGTGGATCGCCGAAGCCAGGGTCCGCATCGAACAGGCCCGCCTGCTCGTGCTCAAGACCGCGTGGCTGATGGACACCGTGGGCAACAAGGGCGCGCACACCGAGATCCAGGCCATCAAGATCGCCACCCCGCTGATGGCGGAGTGGGTGCTGGACAAGGCCATCCAGGCCCACGGCGCGGGCGGGGTGTCCCAGGACTTCCCGCTGGCCGACCTGTGGGCCCAGGCCCGCACCCTGCGCCTGGCCGACGGCCCCGACGAGGTGCACCGCATGTCCCTGGCCAAGCGCGAACTGAAGAAGTACCTCTGACCCTTCGCGCCGGTCGCGCCCGCTCGAGGCGCGACCGGCGCGAACCGGTCAACGGCGCACTGGAAAGCGCAGGTGGAGCACCCGATCGCCCTGAAGCACCTCGGGATCCTCCAACAGGTGCTGCGCGTCGACCGACCCGAAATAACGCTTGCCCGACCCGAACACCACGGGCGCGACGTCCATGCGCACCTCGTCGACCAGCCCCGCGGCCAGCGCCTGCCCACCCACGTCGCCCGCAGCGACCTCGACCACGCGGTCACCCGCGAGCTCCCGCGCCCTGGCCACGGCCGCCTCCACACCGTCGACGAAGTGGAACGGAGCCTCGGGGTCCCAGCCCTCCGGCGGCGGCCGGTGCGTCACGACGACCACGTGGGGCACCCCGGCCGGGGGCTTCCCGTCCCAGCCGTCGGTCAGGTCGAACACGTGGCGGCCGGCGATCGTCGCCCCGATCCCGTCCCAGTACGACCGGGTGTAGTCGTAGGACACCCGCGACACCTTCAGCACGCCGCTGTCGTCCAACGGGACGTCACCGCTGACCAACCAGTCGAACAACGGTCCGGGCTGATCGTTCTCGTCCGCGACGAAACCGTCCACCGACACCGAGCCGTACATGACCACCTTGCCCACGGGGCTCTCTCCTCTGCTTCGGGCCGCCCCCGAAACTAGCGGGCCGTGACCTGCCGCTCTTGTAAGAAATCACTCGGCCGGCAGCGACCAGCCCTCGATCACGTGGCCGGGGTGCTCGCGCAGGAACCGCCGCCGGACCTCGAGGTACCGGGTCGGCGTGAGCCCGGTGAACTCCCGGAACTCGTGGCCGAAGTGCGCCTGGTCGAAGTAGCCCGCGGCACTGGCCACAGCACTCCAGTCGACCGGTCCGGTCGGGTCGATCGCGAACACGGCGGCGGTGAAGCGGTAGCCGCGGGCCAACCGCTTCGGCGTGACACCGACCAGCTGCTTGAACCGCTGTGCCAGGTGGGTGCTGCTCACACCGGCCGCCGCGCCCAGCTCGCCGATCGCCACCGCCCCGCCGGCCGCCGCGATGACGCTGCCGACATGGCGGACCAGCCCCAGGCCCGAGGTCTCACGCAGCCGCCGCAGCAGCTCCTCCTCGAACAGCGTCAGCACCTCGTCCGGTCCGTCCGCCGTGGCCAGCCGGTCCCGCAGCCCGGCGACGGCGGACCGGCCCCACACCTGCTCCAGCGTCACCGGCCGGTCGCACAGCTCGACCGCGGGCATCGGCAGGAACGACGCAGGCCCCCACGGCTTGAAGTGCACGCCGACCGACCGGGTCCGGGCCGGGTAGCCGAACTCGAACGCGCGGGTGGGCGTGGTGATCACGCAGCCGTCGGCGTACTCGGCCGTCTCGATGTCGGCGCCGGCGCGGATGCGGAACGGCGCCCCGAGGTTGACGACGAGCAACGCCGCGGGCGACGGCGGCAGCGTCAACCGCGCGTAGGGCGGCGCACCCGCCAGGTAGTAGATGTCGTCGATCAGCCCGTCCAGCGGCGGTCGCGGCACTCTGGACACGTACTCCACGCGCACAGCATCGCCGACGCCCCCAGGCCGCGCGCGCCGGGAGGGTCACCCGTTGTGGAAGGTGTCGACGGCTAGCGGCGACGCGCCAACCGGGCCAGCTTCAACGCCAGGTGCAGCTCCAGCCGCGCCCGCCCGTCCGCCGGATCACGGCCCGTCACCTCCGCGATCCGACCAAGCCGGTAGTACAGCGACGTCCGGTGCAGGTGCAGCGCCTCCGCCGTGGCCCGCGCGTCGCACCCCGAGTCCAGGTAAGCCTCCAAAGTGGACAGCAGCGTCGGCGACAACCCCGCCAGCACCTCACCCGCCGAAGCGCCCAGCAGCAGCCGGTACGCGCCCAGCTCCGACCACCGCGCCACCCGCGGCAGCGACGGGTCCAGCGCCGACAGCTCCGCCGCCGCCACCGCCTGCTGGTAGGCCGCGCCCGCCCGCTCCGGCGGGTGCGGGTCGCTGACACCCACGTGCCCGGCCAGGTCGGGCACCGGCTCGCCCGACTCCACCGTCCGCACCACCCGCGGCTCCCACCCGACCACCACCCGCACCGGCGCGGAGTCCCCGACCCGCACCGCCGCCGCCAACGCGGGCAGGTAACCGGCCACGACCCCGGCGTCGACCTCCGCGCCCAACACCCACAGGAACCCCACCAGCACACCGCCGCGCCGCAACGGGAACCCCACCCGCTGCGCGAACCCCAGCTCCGCGTTCGCCGGCACCCGCACCGGCCCGGTCGCGTCCGCCACCCCGTGCCGGTCCTGCCACGCCGCCACCTCCGGCGGCACCCGCCGCGCCAGGATCGCCCGCACCCGCGCCGGGTCCACCTCCTCGGTCTGCGCGCTGTGCGCCACCACCCGGCCGGACACGTCGTCCACCGACACCCCGCGCCCCAACGTCCGCGACAGCTCGTCCAGCAGCTCCTGCATCCGACAAATGTAGGAAAACCTCGCGACCCGCCGCGCACCCCGCCACGCCTACCGTCGGCACCGTGACCACCAGCAGGATCGCCCCGTGGGCCTCGCCGCGCGCCCAGCGCCGCCTCGCGCAGGTCGAAGCCGCCGTGTCCGCCGACCTGAGCCCCGCCGGCGTCGCCGACACCGTCCGCAAGGCCCTCGACGCGCACGCCGCGCAGGTCGACGACGACGGCATCGTGCTCTACGCGGGCACCAACGTGCTCAGTCCCGCCGCCGCCGCGGCCACCCTGCCCACCCTGTCCAACCGGCCCAGCATGGGCTGGCCGGGCGAGAAGTACCAGGTCGGCCTCGACCACCTGGACACCCTGGAGGTCCTGGCCCCGCTGCTGGTCGCCGACCTCGTGGAAGGCGCGCACGCCGAGGTCCGGCTCCAGAGCGCCACCCTGGCCAACCTCGCCGTCTACACCGCCTTCGCCCAACCCGGCGACACCATCGCCGTGCTGCCCGAGGCCGCCGGCGGGCACGCCAGCCACCACGCCCAGGGCGTCCCGGCCGTGCGCGGCCTGACCGTGGTGGACCTGCCCTACGACCCCGCCCGCCTCGACCTGGACTACGACCGCCTCCCCGGGTTCCTGCGCGAACACCGGCCCAAGGTCGTCGTCATCGGCGCCAGCATGATGCTGTTCCCGCACGACGTCGCCGCCGTCCGCGCCGCCGCCGACCAGGTCGGCGCGATCCTGCTCTACGACGCCTCCCACATGGCCGGACTCGTCGCCGGCAAGCTGTTCCAACGCCCGCTGCACGAAGGCGCGCACGTGCTGACCTTCTCCACCTACAAGTCCTTCGGCGGACCCTCCGGCGGCTGCGTCGTCACCCGCGACCCCGACCTCGCCCGCCGCGTCTCCACCGTCGCCTACCCCGGCATGCTGGCCAACTACGACGCCGGCCGCCTGGGCGCGCTCGCCGTCACCGCCGCCGAACTCGCCGCCCACGGCACCGACTACGCCCAAGCCTGCATCACCAACGCCCAAACCCTCGCCGCCGCCCTGGCCGCCGAAGGGTTCGCCGTCGTCGGCCGCGACGGCGAGCACACCCGCTCCCACCACGTCGCGATCGACGCCCACGACCTCGGCGGCGGCGAGGCCGCCGGCCTGCTGCTCGGCGACGCCGGGATCTACCTGTCCGGCATCGGCCTGCCCTGGCAGGGCGCCGACGAAGGCCTGCGCGGCCTGCGCATCGGCACCCAGGAGATCACCCGACGCGGCTTCACCCCCGCCGACCAACCCCGCATCGCCACCCTCGTCCGCCGCGCCCTGCTCGACCGCGAAACCCCCGACCGAGTCCGCGCCGACGCCGTCGCCCTGCGCCGCGAAGTCAACAACCGCCAGGTCGTCGGGGCAGGGATCACCGCCCGGTAGGCCTCCCCACCGCACGCGCGAACCGGTCCGCCAGCACACCCACCCGCTCCACCAGCTCCGGCGGGCCGGTCACCGTGAAATCCGCGTCCAACATCCCCAAGTAGACCGCCAACAACCCCGGCGTGTCCGACCCGACCCGCAGCACGCACCGCCCCTCGTCCACCACCTCCACCACCGCCTCGGGCACCTTCGCCGCCACCTCCTGCGCCGGCGCCTCCACCAGCACGTCCGCCCGGAACTTCCACGTCGCCGTCACCAACCCCCGCGACACGAACGCCACCAGGTCCGGCGAGGGCAGCTCACGCGGCGCGAACCGCGGCCCCGTCGGCACCCGCGGCGCCACCCGGTCGGCCCGGAAGGTCCGCCAGTCACCGCGCTCCAGGTCCCACGCCACCAGGTACCAGCGGCCCCGCACGTGGACCAGCCGGTAGGGCTCCACCCGCCGCACCGACACCGCGCCCTCGTGCGAGGAGTACTCGAACCGCAGCACCTCCCGCGCCCGGCACGCCGCCGCCAACGCCGTCACCACCTCCGCCGGCACCGAAGGACCCGCCGACGACACCGGCTCCACCGCCCCGACCAGCCCGTTCACCCGGTGCCGCAACCGCGACGGCAGCACCTGCTCCAGCTTGGCCAACGCCCGCGCCGAGGTCTCCTCGATCCCCGACACCCCGCGCGCGGTGCGCAGCCCGATCGCCACCGCCACCGCCTCCTCGTCGTCCAGCAGCAACGGCGGCAGCGCCGCGCCCGCGCCCAACCGGTAACCACCGGCCCGACCCGGGCTCGCGTGCACCGGATAACCCAAGCCCCGCAACCGCTCCACGTCGTTGCGCACGGTCCGCGTGGTCACCGCCAACCGCGCCGCCAACTCCGGCCCCGACCAGTCCCGCGGGGTCTGCAACAGCGACAGCAGCCGCAACAGCCGCGCCGAGGTGTCCGCCATACCCGTGGATTCTGCCCGACAATGCGGAACGAACCTTTCCGCAATGCCTCCTAACGTGGACACCATGACGATCACCGAGTTCCGCATCGACATCGCGCAGACCGACGTCGACGACCTGCGCCACCGCCTCACCCACACCCGCTGGCCCCGCCAGACCACCACCGGCTGGGAGCGCGGCGTGCCCGTCGAGTGGCTGCGCGAGACCACCGAGTACTGGGCCGACGGCTACGACTGGCGGGCCCGCGAAGCCGAACTCAACGCCTTCCCGCAGTTCACCACCGACGTCGACGGCCGCCGCGTCCACTTCCTGCACGTCCGCTCCGCCGACGCGAACGCCCCCGCCCTGCTGCTCGTGCACGGCTGGCCCGGCTCCCCGGTCGACTTCACCCGCCTGATCCCACTGCTGCCCGACTACCACCTGGTCGTCCCGTCCCTGCCCGGCTTCGGGTTCTCCGACCCCGGCGGCGGCGTCACCCAGGCCGCCCACGCGCTCGGCGTCGTCATGGACCGCCTCGGCTACACCGAGTACTTCGCGCAAGCGGGCGACGCCGGCGCGGGCGTGGTCGGCGCGCTGAGCGCCCTGCACCCCGACCGGGTGCGCGCCCTGCACGTCAACGGCCCCAGCCCCATGCCCTTCGGCCCGCCCCTGGAACCCGAGCAGTTCACCGGACGCGACCGCGAACGGGCACAGCGGTTCAACACCCTGCGCGAAACCGGCCTGGGCTACCTCCAACTCCAGACCACCCGCCCGCACACCCTGGGCTACGGCCTGCACGACTCCCCGGTCGCCCAGTTGGCGTGGATCGCCGAGAAGTACGGCGAGTGGACCGACCCCGCCCACCCGCTGCCCGACCAGGCCGTCGACCGCGACCTGCTGCTCACCAGCGCCACCGTCCACTGGTTCACCGGCACCGGCGCCACCTCCGCCCAGTTCCTGTACGAGAGCATGAACTCCGGCGACCCGTGGGCCACCCCCGCCGCCCCGACCGGGTTCGCGGTGTTCGCCGGCGACTTCGGCATCCGCGCCCTGTTCGACCCCGACGGTGTCCTGCCGCACTGGAACGAATACGACCGCGGCGGTCACTTCCCCGCGATGGAGACCCCCGAGCTGTTGGCGGAGGATGTGCGACTGTGGCTCGGGAACTTCAAGTGATCACGCGACGCGGTCTCAACCGCACCTTCCTGCACCGGCAGTCCCTGCTGGAACGCTCCGACCTGACCGTCACCGGCATGGTCGAGCAACTGGTCGGACTGCAAGCCCAGGAACCCTTCTCCGCCTACTACGGCCTGTGGTCACGCATGCGGGACTTCACCCCCGCCGACCTGGGCGACCTGCTCACCGACCGGACCGTCGTGCGGGCGCCGCTGCACCGCGCCACCATCCACCTCGTCACCGCCGCCGACCACGCCCGCGTCGAACCGGTCCTGCGGGACCTGCTGCGCCGCCGGTTCACCTCATCCCCGTTCAAATCCATCCTGCCCGGCCTGGACCTGGCCGAGTTCACCACCGTCGCGCACGCCCTGCTCGTCGAACAACCCCGCACCCGTGCCGACCTCGGCCGCCTCCTCGCCCCGCACTGGCCCGACCGCGACCCCGAATCCCTCGGCACCGCCGTGTCCTACCTGCTGCCCGTGGTCCAGGTCCCGCCCCGCGGCGTGTGGGGGCGTTCGGGCCGCGCGATGTGGGCGGCGGCCGACGACTGGCTCGGCGCCCTCGGCTCCGACGCCGACCCGGAGGCGTTCCTGCGCCGCTACCTGGCCGCGTTCGGCCCCGCCACGATCAAGGACATGACCCTGTGGTCCGGCCTGACCCGCCTCAAGGACGTCGTGCGCGGCATGGACCTGAAGGTCGTGCACAACGACAAGGGCGACGAACTGTTCGACCTGCACGACGCACCCCTGATCGACCCCGACACGCCGGCGCCGGTCCGGTTCCTGCCCGAGTTCGACAACCTCCTGCTCGGCCACCACGACCGCACCCGCGTCATCTCCGACGAGGACTACCGGCGGGGGATCGTCATCGGCGGCAAACCCACCGTGCTGGTCGACGGGTTCGTCCACGGCACCTGGAGCCTCCGCGACGGCCTGGACGTGCAGGTCTTCCGGCCGCTCACCGACGCCCAGCGCGAGGACGTCCTGGAGGAGGGCACCCGGCTGCTGAAGTTCGCCGAAGCCTCCGGCGAAGTCCGGATCACCCCCGCCTGACCCGGTTTGGACGATCGTCCAGTACGATCGTCCAAACGATGGTGGAGGTGGGGATGACGGTCCGGGACCGGCTGCTCGCGGCAGCCGCCGAACTCATCGCGGAGAAGGGCTGGGGCGCGGTCAGCACCCGCGTGCTGGCCGACCGGGCGGGCGTGGGGTCCGGGGTGGTGCACTACCACTTCGACTCCACGCAAGCCGTCCTCGTGCAGGCGTCGGTGGGGGCGCTGCGCGCGGCCCTGGCCGGACTGCCCGAGCTGCTGGAGTCGTCCACCGACCCCGCGTCGGCGCTGGACGCCCTGCTCGCCGCGCTCGACGAGGCCGGCGGGCAGGAGCTGTTCATCGAGACCTTCCTGGCCGCCACCCGCAACGACGAGCTGCGCGCGGCCGTCGCCGACGTGCTCGCCGAGTTCCGGGCGACCCTCGCGGCATGGCTCGCCCAGCGGGACGTGCCCACCCCCGAGGCGACCGCGGCCGTGCTCGCGGCGGCCGTCGACGGCGTCCTGCTGCACCGCGCCCTGGACCCGGAACTGTCCCGCGCGGTCGTCGTGCCGGTGCTGGGGAGGGTGCTGCGGTGAAGGTCGTCGTCTGCGGGGCCGGCATCGCCGGACTCACCCTCGCCTGCCGCCTCGGTGCCGCCGGGCACACCGTCGTCGTGGTCGAACGCGCACCCGGCCCCCGCCCCGAGGGCTACATGATCGACTTCTTCGGCCCCGGCTACGACGCCGCCGACCACCTCGGCCTGCTGCCGCGCATCCGGGAACTGGGCTACACGTTCGTCGAAGCCGGTTACCACGACGAGACCGGCCGCCGCCGCGCCGGCCTGAACTTCGAACGGTTCGCCCGCGCCCTGGACGGCCGGATGACCAGCATCATGCGCCCCGACGTCGAACGCGTCCTGCGCGAAGCCCTGCCGCCGACCGTCGACCTGCGCTACGGCGCCGCCCTGGTCGCGGTGGACAACCGCGCCGACGGCGTCTCCGTGGCGTTGTCCGACGGAACATCACTAGAGGCGGACCTGCTGGTCGGCGCGGACGGCATCCATTCCACCGTGCGGCGCCTGGTCTTCGGCGAAGGTTTCGTGCGGCACCTGGGCTTCCACACCGCCGCGTTCACCTTCACCGACCCGCAGGTGCACGCCCTGGTCGCGGGCCGGTTCTGCCTCACCGACACCGTGGGCCGCCAGGTCGGCTGCTACGGGCTGCGCGACGGCCGGGTAGCGGCGTTCACCGTGCACCGCACCGACGACCCGAGGTTGCCCGACGACCCCCAGGCGGCCGTTCGCGAGGCCTACGCGGGCTTGGGGTGGATCGTGCCGCGCGTGCTGGAGCACTGCCCACCGCGGTTCTACTACGACCAGGTCGCCCAGGTCGTCATGCCGCGCTGGCACTCCGGCCGGGTGGTGCTGGTCGGCGACGCGTGCGGAGCGGTGTCACTGCTGGCCGGGCAGGGCGCGTCCCTGGGCATGGGCGGAGCGTTCGTACTGGCCGACCACCTGGACGACCCGGCGGCGTACGAACGGAGGTGGCGACCGGTGGTCGAGGACAAGCAACAAGTCGCCCGCGCCGGCGCCCGCTGGTTCCTCCCGTCCACCACCACCCGCCTACGCGCCCGCCGCATCGCGATGCGCCTGTCCCGCCTACCGTGGATCGACCGCCGCATCGCCGTAAGCCTGGTAGGCAAACCCACCGCCCTGCTCTCCTAGCCCTCTTAACCGGGGGCTAGCCCTTCCCACGCAGGGCGGCCAACTCCGCCGAGGCCCGATCCCACTGGGCCTCGGCACGTTCGGCCCGAGCCAAGGTCTGCGCCCGAGCCTCCTCCAACGCCGCAACCCGCTCCCCGGTGACCCGCTCGACCTGCTCCACCCGCTCCCGCGCCACCCGCCGCTCCTCAGCCGCCTCGACCCGAGCCCGTTCCGCCTCCCGCTCGGCCCGAGCCACCGCTTCACGCGCCTGAGCCACCTCGGCTTGCGCCCGCTCGACTTCGACCCGGGCGCGCTCCACTTCCTCCTGCACCCGCCGAGCCGCCTCAACCCGAGCCGCCTCTACTTGCGCCCGCGCGGCGTCCTCCGCCTTCTCCACCAACTCCCGAGCCTCACCCCGCACCCGCTCGACCACCGCTTCGGCCTCGCCGCGCGCGCGTTCCACCTCACCCCGGGTTTCCGCCCGCACGCGCTCGACTTCGGCGTCCGCCTCGCCCCGCACCCGCTCGATCTCTCCGCGCGTGGCGTCGCGAACCTGCTCGACTTCCTTCACCGCCTGCCTACGGGCCTGTTCCGCAGCCCGCACGGCGTCCGCCTGCGCCTGCTCGATGCGCGCGTCGGCGTCCCGGCGAATCTCCTCGACCACAGCGGCGGCTTCCGTACGGGCGGCGGCAATCGCGGCCTCAGCCCGC
Organism: Saccharothrix sp. CCNWYY140; assembly: GCF_037401995.1. Taxonomy (NCBI): domain Bacteria; kingdom Bacillati; phylum Actinomycetota; class Actinomycetes; order Pseudonocardiales; family Pseudonocardiaceae; genus Saccharothrix; species Saccharothrix sp. CCNWYY140. Next base: position 58,942 of record NZ_JBBEGC010000007.1, on the reverse strand, counting down.
TCTACTGCGGCAGTGGCCTCGGCCCGCGCCGCGTCCCGCTGCTCGAACGCCACAGCGGCATCCCGCTCAGCCTGCTCGGCCGCACGCACCGCGTCCTCGGTGGTCTCCTCGGCCGCCCTCCGGGCCTGCTCGGCATCCCGCCGCCGCCGTTCGGCCTTGGCAACGGTCCCTTCCGCCTCGGCTACCTTCCGCGCTGCCTCGGCTTCAGCGGCCTGCACCTGTGCCTCGGCGACCGCCGGGTCGGCAATGGCCGACAACTCACCCACGGCAGACCCCAAGGTCGCCGACAGCTGCTCGGCCAACACCCGAAACCGCTCCAGCAGCTCCTCAGCCTTGATCTTGCCCGCAGTCATCCCCTGCGGCACTTTCGTCACGGTGACGCTTTCCGCACCCCCGCTCTCCTCCACCTGAGCCAACCGCTGCCGCTCCCGCCAAGCCCGCCACCGCGTGTGCTCCGGCAGATCGCAGTACTCCGCAGGCCGCCCCGGCCCACCACCCCTCAACACCGGCCGCGTGCATCCGGGGTAGTTGCAGGTCGTCGCGGGGCTCTCGGTCGTCGTCACGGCAATATCGTAGCGCCATTTCGTCATCTCAAACGTTACGACACGCAACGCAACGCTATTGAGTGCGGAGAAGCTGACTTCCGATAAGTGAACCTTATCGGAAGTCAGCTTGCCGCCCTCCTCACGATCTCTGTCGCGCGGGCGGCGAGGTTTCGGTGATCCGCCAGTGCTTTGATCAGGCGATCCCCGAGTTGGGCGATCGCTCGCCGTTGGTAGGCGGAGTCCACGGCGTGCCAGATACCCACGTAGTTGACGCGCCGAGCACAGGTGGCGTCGAGCTTCGCCATCGCACGTTGCTGGTCGGGCGGCGCGGTGCCGACCGAGTCCGCCGCGTCCCAACGGTGGCGGAAGTCGTGGCCTGCCTGCCTCATGCACTCGATCCAGGACGCCTCGGCGGCACGAGCGCGGCTGTCGGCGCGGGTGTGCGTCCACGTCTTGTTGAGCAACTCCACGATCAGCGGCACGAGTTCGTCGTCATCGCCGCGCAGCCGCCGCCAGGCCTCCCCCGCGCAACCACCCGCCGGGACCGGTGCTCCGTCGCCCGCCCGCACGGTGGCCGGCCCGCCGGTGGGGCTTCGCCCCGTGACGACCTCGTACTCGAGTCCGGAAGGACTCCACCGCTCGCCGCCGTCTTTTTCCTTGCCGGGACGCGCATAGCCCCATCGGGCTGCTTCGTCCACATCGACCACGCCGTAGCGGCGGTCCGTGCCCTCGAGAACGCCCGGCTGCTCGACGGAGCGGACGGTGTAGTGCACCCCGAAGCGCCGGGCGCAGTTTTCGGTGAGGACGACGGCGGCCCGTCCGATCACCTCGTCTTCTGCGGCGGACGGCACGTAGTCGGCGATCGGCAGGCGCAGCTGGGCGGCGTTCTCGATCGTGGCTATGGGATGGGACAAAGCGGGCTCACCCGTGTCCTCCGCCGCACAGCCGACGGCGGAGGAGATTGCGGTCGCGGCTGCCGCGACCGCAATCAACCTCATCCTCAACTGAGCGCGAATGACGAGGCCTTGTTGTCCCAGTTCGGACCGACGTACACGCCGGCCGACCCGCCGTCGATCCACCCGGTCTGCGTGTCGTCGGGGTCCGCGCCGCCGTTCAGGTACAGCTTCGTGAGACACGCGGCAGAGTCGTACACCCGCGAGATGGCGTCATTCCAGCCGGGCGGTACTACACGGATGACGTTGTCACGGTCCGTTATCGTCGCCGAACACGGCGAACTGCCGTAGACCTTGATCCAGTTGCCTGAGCCGTCGGCGTTCTCGGTGAGGGTCGCCCGGAACACGTTCCCGTATTGCCTTCCGAGTTCGTGGTTCGTCGTCGGTGTGTCGGCATGTGCCGCGGGGGTCATCAAGGCCAGTAGGCCTGCCATGACCGCGCCGACTGAGACAATGCGCTTCAACATGGTTTTTCCTCGAATGGTTCATCGGAAACCGTCGATATTGTCGACGGTTCACATCATCTTCCTGCGGAACAACCATGTCGGGTGAAGGGCAGTGGCGGCAAGGGTTGCCGGAGCGGGTGGCGTCCCGGCATGCGTGAAACGGTCCTGAGCAGGGGTTTCCCGAGGAATGTGGGACGGTGCCATACTGGCTCGTTGCACTGGAGACCTGGGGAGGGTCGATGGAGGTGCCGAGCACGCGCAGCGAGCTTGCGCGACTTCTCGCCGCGCTCAAGGAGCGCAGTGGGCTGAGCTATTCGGATCTTGGCCGAAAGGCGCATGTCAGCAGTTCCACCCTGCATCGGTACTGCTCTGGAGCAACGGTTCCACCCGACTACCGGACGATTGCCGCAATCGCCACCGCGTGTGAGGCGACCGACCAGGAACTCGCCGATCTGCTACGGCACTGGCATGTGGCAAACGGTCGGATCACAGTCGAGAAACCGGTTTCCTCGGTGGAAGCTCCGGTCCTGGCCTCCGGCTCTGGAGAGAGACGCCCACGATCACTCACGGCCGTCGCTGCGGTCCTCGTGGCATTCGTGATCCCGTCGAGCACGGTGTTCAACGACGCAAATCCCTCCACCCCCGCGCCCGCCGCCGCGCCCACCGACGCCGTGATCCGAACCGACTTCGAGCCCCGTCGCATCCTTGCGCCGCGAATGCCCAAGGCAGTGCCTGGCGGATCCTGGAAGCCCGATCACGAGGTGGTGGCGCTGGGCAGCGTCGAACTCGAGATGTCGACGACGCAGACCGCGTACGTGGTGTCGGTGATGCGCGCGAGCTCGGCGACCCACCGCTCGCAGTTCGACAACGAGGTGCGGTGCAGGTGGCCCGGCGGTGAGCAGAACTTCGTGACCGGGCAGAACATCCTGCAAGAAGGCGCGTCGTCGGAGCGGGAGAAGGAAGAGGTCCAGCTGACCACACGCTTCCTGCTCCATCCCGGTGTGGCCACCAGAGTCGCGTGCACCGCCTACGTCCGCGCCGCCGCGCTCAGCGAAGACCTCGACGCGCAGTTCCGACTGGACAGCGGGCGGATCGAGGTCGCCGACACGTCCGTGGAGAACATGACGACAGGCGTGCCTGCCCAGCGAGCGGTGCCGCGTGGCCTCCTGCGCGTGGGATCGGATCCCAGCGTGATGGTTCGGGAGCCGCAACTGCAACCCTTCACCTTCGGACCGGGGTTCACCCACCTCAGCGTCGTCGCCGACACCCAATTCCAGGTCTGCTATCCAGAGAGGGACAAGCACTGCGACCCGCCAGACCCGGCCGCGACGACGGCCACCTTCACCCTGTACGTCACCCAGTGGAAGGGCGATGAGGTCTGCCACAAGAACCGGGCCACCGGGGAACTCCGCGAGCTGTCCTACGCGGTGCACCGCCATCACGTGCCACTGCACCTGCCCGACTTCTCCATCCGCGCCGACTGTGACCCGCGGTTCAGCGCCTACGTCCTGGTGCGGTGGATAAGCGGGATGGACGGCGGGGTTCAGGGCGCCGTGGAAGACCTGACCGACTCACGCGGATCCACCTCGACGCACAGCGCCGACATGAGCCACATTTTCATGGTCCCCTACAAGGGCTGAACCTTCCGGTGTCAGTCGGTGAGGCCGGCGTCGTGGGCGAGCAGGGCGACCTGGGTGCGGTTGTTGAGGTCGAGTTTGGCGAGGATGCGGGAGATGTGGGCTTTCACGGTGGCCACGCTCATGAACAGCTCGCCCGCGATCTCGGCGTTGGACTTGCCCCGCCCGACGGCGATGGCGACCTCGCGTTCGCGTCCGCTGAGCTGATCCAGCGCGGTGGTGGCGTGCCGTTGACGGGCGGCGGCGCCGGTGTCGCTGAGGTGGGCGATGAGCTGTCGGGTCACGGTCGGCGAGAGGACCGGGTCGCCGGCTGCGACCCGTGCAATCGCGCGCAGGATCTCGGCGGGTGGGGTGTGTTTGAGCAGGAAGCCGCTGGCCCCGGCGCGCAGCGCGCGCAGGACGTGCTCGTCGGCGTCGAAGGTGGTCAGGACGATGACCTCGGGTGGGTCGGGTCGGGCACGCAGCTGTTCGGTGGCGGCGAGGCCGTCGAGGGTGGGCATGCGGATGTCCATCAGCACCACGTCCGGGGCGCAGGCGTCGACGGCGGCGGCTACTTCGCTTCCGTCGCCGGCCTCGCCAACCACGATCAGGTCGGGTGAGCCGCCGATGACCATCGCCAGGCCGGCCCGCACGAGCGGGTCGTCGTCGACGACGAGGACCCGCACCGCTGCGTCCACGTCGGGCTCCCCCTCTCCGCCCAGCCGGGCCGGCGACCGACCCTGGCCGCGATCAGAGGGTAGGCCACGGTAGCCAGGCCCAGAGCCGGAACTCACCGGCCGGGGTGGGTCCGTGTTCGAGGCGTCCGCCGGCGAGGGCGGCCCGTTCGGTGAGCCCGATGAGGCCGATGCCGGCGCCGGGAATCGCGGTACCACCGCCCATCGGGCACGGGTTGCGGATCTCGACGGTCACGCCGTCGCCCGGGGTTGCCCGGACGGTGACGGCCACCTCGTCGTCGGGGGCGTGCTTGCGGGCGTTGGTCAGCCCTTCCTGCACGATCCGGTACGCGCTGCGCCCCACGCCCGCCGGTACGGCGGACAGCGCGTCGGTCTGCCAGTCGAGCCGTACCCGCATCCCGGCGCGCCGCGATTGGTCGACGAGGTCGGGGAGGTCGGCCAGGGTGGGCTGCGGCCGTTCCGGCGTCTCGTCGGACCGGTCGACACCGGCGCGGAGGACGCCGATCACCTCCCGAAGGTCCTCCAGCGCCCGGTAGGCGCTGTCGCGGACCACCCCGGCGGCACGGGCGACCTCCTCGGGCGCGGCGTCGGGGCGCAGCTCCAGCGCCCCGGCGTGCAGGCTCAGCAGGGTCAGGCGGTGGGCGAGCACGTCGTGCATCTCCCGGGCGATCCGGTTGCGTTCGCCCTGGCGGGCTTCGGCGACGCGCAGTTCCTGTTCGGCCTCGACCCGCCCGGCCCGCTCCCGCAGCGACTGGCGTCGGGCCCGTACGAACATGCCCCAGGCGAGCACCGCGACGCCGAACACGGTGCCCAGCACGGTCTCCGCCGGGGACCCGACCGGGACGTCGGGCCGAACCAGGTGCTGGAGGAACGGCACGAGCGCGCTCCCAGCTGCGATCGGGGCGACCACCGCGAAGCGCCGGTGCACCGCGACGGTGAACAACGCGACGAGCGCCGCGCCACCGGCGGACGTCGCGTAGACGCTGACCAGACCCGCGGCCACGGCGAAGCCGACCGGCCATCGCCGGCGCAGCCACGCCCCCAGACTGCACAGGCCGCCGAGGACGAGGTCGACGGTGAGCGGTCCCGGCGCGATGTGCTGCGCGCGGCTGTCGGCCAGGGTCAACACCACCACCCCAGCGGCCAGCAGGAAGCACGCGGCGTCGACCACCCGGTCGCGGACCGTGCGCTCGGCCGGGCGTACCGGATCGTGGTCGGCATCGCTGATCACGCCCACCGGCAGCGGGCTCCGATCCTGCGGGTCCGCAGGGCCCATCATGATCAAAGGGTAGGGCCTGGTCGTGCCCCACGGCATCCGACCAAAGTCGAACCCGAGGTGTAGACCTTCGGCCCGCCGCCCTCGACTTTGGCTCGTAGCAGCGCATGCCGCCGCTCCAGCAATCTTGTTCCACACAACCGGAACGGACATTCCGACCATTCCTGCGCCCACGAATGGCGCGGAAGTTAAGTGGGAAACGATGAGCGACGAGATGAGATCCTCGCAGGACACCGCCACCACGCCGGCCCGCAGTCGACCCGTTCGAGGCCGGCTCGTCGGCGCCGCGGCGATCGCGTTCGTGGTGGCGGTGGTGGTGGAGAACGCGGTGTTAGCGGCAACGGGCGCACTGTCCTTCGACGCTCCGATCGAGGAGGTTCTGGCCTACTACGCGGCCAACCGCGACTCGGTCGCGATCGCGTCCGGTCTGGTGGCCCTGTACCTGCCGCTGCTGCTCGTGTTCGTGACGGGCTTGCACGGCCTCGTGGAGCGGCGCGGCGGGGCGGGCGCCGACTGGTCGTGCCTCGCCGTGGCCGCCGGCGCGGCGCTGTCGGCGATCTTCGTGCTGGTCAACGTCCTGCAAATCGGGCTCGCGCTTTCCGCCGGCGGGCTCGCCGGGCCGACGCCCGAGTTCGAGCTCGTCTGGCGGGTTCACGCGGCGGCGTTCGCGCTGGCGCTGCCGACGCTCGGCACCACCTCCATCGGCGCGGCTCTCGCCACGCACGCGAGCGGGCTGACTCCGGCTTGGCAGCGCCTGCTGGGCCTGGTGGGCGGGAGTCTGCTGCTCGCCGCGGGCCTCGGCAACCTCGCGATCGCCGACGGCTCGCCGCTGCTCTTCGTCGGGCTGCTGGGGTTCGCCGCCTGGCTCGTCTGGCTGCTCGCCACCGGCGTGCGCCTCGTCCGGTCGCCCTTGAAGCCGGGAGCCTAAGTGGTGGGGAGGTGGGTGCGGATGCCTTGGGGGTCGAACAGGACGAGCAGTTCGACCGCGTGGCCGTCGGCGGTGCCCAGCCAGTGGGGTGTGGAGGTGGCGAAGTCGGCGGCTTCGCCGGCGACCAGGGTCAGGTCGTGGTTGCCCAGGACCAGGCGCAGGCGGCCGTTGAGGACGTAGAGCCACTCGACGCCCTCGTGGGTCTGCGGGGTCGGGTCGAGCGGGGCGGGTTGGGCCGGGAGCAGGAGCTTGAACGCCTGTACCCCGCCTGGGCGGCGGGACAGCGGGACGAAGGTCATCCCGAAGCGCCGGATCGGGGTGAGGTGGATGCGCGGGTCGCCGGTGCGTGGTGCGCCGACCAGGTCGTCCAGGGGCACGCCGTAGAGGCGGGCCAGCGGTAGCAGCAGTTCCAGGGTCGCTCGGCGTTGGCCACTCTCGAGCCGGGACAGGGTGCTCTCCGACACGCCGGTGGTCGCCGCGAGGTCGGCGAGGGTGAGGCCCCGGTGCCGGCGCAGCGTCCGCAGTCGCGGTCCGACCGCGTCGAGTACCTGGTCGGTGTCGCGGTCCACCCGGCTCATCTTGCCGGAACCGCAAGGATCCGTGCCGGAGCGGGGCACGGCCGCCGACACTGGCCGCGAACCGACACCAGAGGAGACACGTCGTGCGCCGTGACACCCCGCCGCCCAGGACCGGTGGCAGCGAAGCCGAAGTGCTGCGCGGGTTCCTGGACTACCTCCGGAACTCGATCGCCGCGAAGGTCGACGGCACGCCCGAACCGCAGGTGCGGACGGCCGCGGTGCCGTCGGGCACGACACTGCTCGGCCTGCTCACGCACCTGACCCACGTCGAACGCGCGATCTTCCTCGGCGACCACGTCACCGACTGGCAAGCCACCTTCCGGCCCGCCCCGACCGACACGGTGGCCGACGTGATCGCCCGCTACCGCGACACCGTCAAGCAGGCCAACGACGTACTCGACACCTGCACTGATCCCGCCGCTCCCCTCCCCCGGCCCGGGCGGCCCGCGCCGAGCGTCCGCTGGGCGCTGACCCACCTGATCGAGGAGACCGGCCGGCACGCGGGCCACGCCGACATCCTCCGCGAACTCGTCGACGGCACCACCGGGCGCTGACCCGCTCGCCGGCGTGGTCGTCGAGTCGGCTCGCTTCGACCTCGGCTGGAAGTCAGCGCAGGACGGCGGCGAGCAGGTCGGTGCCCAGGGCGGTCAGGTCGGGCAGGTTGAGGGTGTAGCGGACGTAGCGGCCCTGTCGGTGTGGGGTGAGCAGGCCGGCGCGGCGCAGGACGGCCAGGTGGCGGGAGACCTCCGGTGGGGTCAGGTGCCAGGTGTGGGCCAGTTCGCCGGTGGTGTGCGGGCCTCGGGCCAGGGTGCGCAGCAGGCGCAGCCGCACGGGGTGGGCCAGGGCTTCCAGGCGCAGGGTGACGGTGTCCAGGGACACCGGGTCGGCCGGACCTGCCTCGGTGACCGGGTACTGGACGACCGGCTGCCAGCCCGGCGCGTGGACGACGACCAGGTGGGGGCTGTTGAACACGCTGGGGATGAAGGTGACCCCGGTGCGCTGGGCGGAGGTCGCCTTGTCCTGCACCTTGTCGACCACCAGGCAGTCGCCGTCCAGGGTGATCGCGCCCGACACCGAGGCCAGCGCCGCACCCACACCCAAGCGGGTGAGCAGGTCGTTCTTCAGCCGCAGGTCGGCGGTCAGGCGGGCGGCGACGCCCGTCCACGCCGCGTCGAAGAAGGCTTCGGCGCACTGTTCGAGGGTTTCGCGGACCCGGGCGCGCACGGCGGCGGGGTCGGTGAGCAGGCGTTCGGCGAAGGCTTCCTGACGTGCGCCGCGGGCCTGGGCCAGTTCCAGGGCGCGGGCGCGTTCGGTCGGGTCGGTCAGCGGCGAGCGGGTGGGGGCGCGGTGGCCGCCGCACGTGGTGACCAGCGCGGCGGTCGCGTAGGTCTCGTCGTCGAGGCGGTCGACGTCGTCCAGTTCCTCGCGCAGGGTCGGCCGGGGGCGCGCGGGGAGCAGGAAGTCGGCTTGGGAGGACCGCCAGAGGAACTCCGCTTCGCGCAGCCGTTCGGCCAGGTGCGGGGGCAGCCCGGCCCACACGTCGGCGGCCCACCCGGCGCGCCGCGGGTGGTGGCCCGGTTCGGCCAGCACGTGCAGCATCGCGGTCAGCTCGGCCAGCGGGGACGCGGCGAACCGCAGCCCCTGGGCGGGCAGTCCGCTGATGTCGATGCGCACGCTCACCCGCACAGCATCGCCGACCGGGTGGCGGGCGCCCGCGCCGGTTGACGGTGTCGGTCAATCGACGTGCTCGGGCGGGGTGGCGGGCCGCACCGTCACCGGCATGGTGACCAAGATCGACCCCCGTGCACTCGTCCGCGCCTCCGGAGGTCCGCGCTACGCCGTCGCGCTGGCCGTGGACGCGCTGGGCACCGGCCTGCTGCGGCCGTTCCTGCTGCTCTACGGCGTGACGGTGCTGGGGTTGTCCGCTCCGGCGACCGGTGTCGCGATGACGGTCGGGATCGTGGTGGGGCTGGTGTGCATGCCAGGGGTCGGGCGGTGGCTGGACCGGGGCGCGCGCAGCACCGTGGTGGCCGCGTCGATGCTGGTGCGGGTGCTGGGGGTGGCGTTGCTGCTGGCCGCCCCGACCGGGGACGTGTGGGTGTTCGGGGCGGCGGCGTTGTTCCTCGGCGTGGGCAACCAGGCGTTCCCCGCCGCGCACGCCGCTCTCGTGGCGACGGTCGCCCACGGGCGGGAGCGTGACGCCGCGTTGGCGGGTGGCCGGTCGCTGCGCAACGCCGGGCTGGGTGTCGGGGCGTTGGTGGCGACGGTGTGCCTGGCGGGTGGGGCGAGTGCGTTGCAGGTGCTGGCGGCCGGCACGGGCGTGGCGTACCTGGTGGCGGCGGTGTTGGCGTGGTCGGTCCAGGTGCACGCCGATCCGGCCGGAGCCACGGTGCAGGACGACGCGCCCGCGCCGCGGATGAGGGGGCTGCTGGCGGCGAACGTGGTCTACGTGTTCTGCCTCAACGTCCCCGAGATCGCCCTGCCACTGATCCTGGTCACCCAGCTGGACGCGTCGCCGGTGTGGTCGGCGGCGATCTTCGTGGCCAACACGGTGCTGGTGGTCACCTTGCAGGTCCCCGTCACGGTCGCGATGGCCCGTTTGTCGCGGCGGACCGTGCTGGTGGTGGCCGGTGTGGTGCTCGCCGGGTCGTACTTGGGTTTCCTGGTGGCCTCGTCGTCGGGGCAGTGGGGTGCCGCGGCGGTGGCCGTGGTGTCGGTGGTCTGCACGATCGGCGAGATCCTCTACGCGGGCAGTGCGACGGCCCTGGTCACGGCGTTGGCCCCGCCTCGGGTGCTGGGGCGCACCCTGGCCCGGTTCGAGCTGTCGAGCGGTTTCGGGTTGGCCGTCTCGCCGGCGGTGATCACCGGGCTGGCCTCCCGCGGCCCGGCCGCGCTGTGGGGTTCCCTGGCGACGGCGACGCTGCTGTCGGCCGCCGCCGTGGCCCGAGACCGCTCGGTCGGCGACGGATCACCCAGCGGTGGGCGGGCCGGCGGCCGGTCGGTCGGCGAAGGGCGGTTGAGCGACAGGCTGTTCAGCGGCAGGCGGTGAGGACGGTGGCGCGCAGCCAGCGGTGGGCCGGGTCGGTGTCCAGGCGGGCGTGCCAGAGCAGGGACACCGTGACCCGCGGAGCGGGGAAGGGCAGGGCGAAGGTGTGCAGGCCGGCGCGCAGCGGGGCGGTGTGCCGGTCGGGGACGGTGGCGACCAGGTCCGACGCGCGGGCCAGCGCCACCGCCGCGCCGAAGCCGTCCACGACGGTCACCACGTCCCGGTGGTGGCCGGTCGGGTGCAGCGCCTGGTCGACCAGGCCCTCGGTGAGGCCGCGGCGCGAGACGTTGACGTGACGGGCGGCGGTGTACCCGGCGGTGGTGATCTCGCCGGCCGCGAGGGGGTGTTCGGGGCGCACGACGCCGACGAACGTGTCGGAGAACAGCGGGGTGCTCAGGACCTCCGGCGGCAGCGGGTCCTCCACCACGGCGGTGTCGAGGTCGACGGTGTGGCGCAGCGGCGCGGTGTCCTTGCTGGTCTTGCGCAGGAACCGCAGCCGCACGCCGGGGGCCTGCGCGCCGACGTCGGCGACCAGGCCGGGCCCGAACGCCTCCACGAAACCGTCGCTGCCGCGGATGGTGAAGGTCCTGGACAGCGTGGGCAGGTCCAGGTGGTGCGCCGGGCTCAGGACGTCCTCGGCCTCGCGGACCAGGGCGCGGACGCGGTCGCGCAGTTCCAGGGCACGCGGGGTCGGGACCAGGCCCCGACCGGCCTTGACCAGCAGGGGGTCGCCCGTCGCGCGGCGCAACCGGGCCAGGGCGCGGCTCATCGCCGACGGGCTCAGGGCCAGGCGCCGCCCGGCTCGGGTGACGCTGCCCTCCTCCAGCAGGACGTCGAGGGTGATCAGGAGGTTGAGGTCGGGGCGGGCCATGCGGCGGACGATACCTGGCGTCGCGTGCACAGGTCCGTTGCGATCTGTGCGCCTTCCGCCAGGCCTGGGCCGGACTTACGTTGCGGGCATGAGATCACCCGCCGCCGCGCTCACCGCGCTGTCGTTGTCGATGTTGTTGCCGTCCTTGGGGATCAGCATCGCCAACGTCGCCCTCCCGACCCTGTCCACGGCGTTCGACGCGCCCTTCACCGCCGTGCAGTGGGTGGTGATCGGCTACCTGCTGACGATCACCGTGCTGGTGGTGGCGCTGGGCCGGCTCGGGGACGTGGTCGGCCGGCGGCGGCTGCTGGTGGGCGCCATCGCGGTGTTCGCCGTCGCGACCCTGCTGTGCGGGCTGGCGCCGTCGTTGCCGCTGCTGGTGGCCGGTCGGGCGCTCCAGGGCGTGGGTGCGGCGGGCATGATGGCGCTGACCGTGGCGTTCGTCGGCGAGACCGTGTCGAAGGGCCGCACCGGCAGCGCGATGGGCCTGCTGGGGACGATGTCGGCGGTGGGCACCGCGACCGGTCCGGCGCTGGGTGGCCTGCTGATCGCGTGGTCGGGGTGGCGGGCGATCTTCCTCGCCGTCGTGCCGCTGGCGGTGGTCGCGCTGGTGCTGGCCCACCGGGTGCTGCCCGCGAGCCCGCCGCGCCCGGCGCAGCGCACCGGCGCGGTGCTGCGCGAGGTGGTGCGGGACCGGGTGCTGGTGGCCGGGTTGGCCACGAGCGCGCTGGTGTCGACGGTCATGATGACCACGCTGGTGGTGGGTCCGTTCCACCTGTCGGGGGTGCTGGGGCTGGAGCCGGCGCTGGTCGGTCTGGTGATGTCGGCGGGTCCGGCCGTGGCGGCGCTGACCGGGGTCCCGGCGGGCCGCGCCACGGACCGGTTCGGCAGCCGCGCGATGGTCCTGGCCGGGCTGGGCGGCATCGTGGTCGGGGCGCTGGTGCTGGCGTTCATGCCGCCCGCGTTCGGGGTCGCGGGGTACGTGCTGCCGCTGGTCACGGTGACCGCTTCGTACGCGGTGTTCCAGGCGGCGAACAACACCGGCGTGATGAAGGACGTGCCCGCCCGCGACCGCGGCCTGGTGTCGGGGATGTTGACGTTGTCGCGCAACATCGGGTTGATGAGCGGCGCGTCGGTGATGGGCGGGGTGTTCACCTTCGCCGCCGGCACCGCCGACGTCACCGGCGCTGCGGCGGCGGAGGTGGCGCGGGGGACGCGGTGGACGTTCGTCGTGGCGGCGGGGCTGGTCGCGGTGGGTGTGGTGGTGGCGTTGCGGGCGCGGGTCAGGACGAACGCAGCACCCCGCGCCAGCGGGCGAGCGCACGCCGGGTCATGACGGTGTGCGGGTGTTCCGCGCCCAGCACCCGGGACCGGTCTTCCAGCAGCTGTTCCAACGCCGTCACCGCGGCGGTCGGGTCGCCCGCGTCGCCCCGCGAGTAGGCGATGTTGTGGCGGGTGGTGAAGGTGTGCGGGTGTTCGGCGCCCAGCACGCGCAGGTGGTCGTCCAGCAGTGCCTCCAGGGCGGCCACCGCGCCGACGTGGTCCCCGGCCCGGCCGCGCAGGAAGGCGATGTTGCCCCGGGTGGTCAGCGTCTCGGGGTGGTCGGCGCCCAGCACGCGGGACCGGTCGGCCAGCAGGTCCTCCAGCGCGGCGATCGCGCCGGTCGGGTCGCCGGCCGCCCCGCGCCAGTAGGCCAGTTCGTGCCGCGAGGTGAGGGTGAGCGGGTGGTCCGGGCCCAGCAGGCGCGACCGCAGCGCCACCAGTTTCTCGAACTCGGCGACGGCCTCGGCCGGGCGGCCGGCCGCGCCTTCGCGGCGCGCGATGTTGTGCCGGGTCCGCAGGGTGCTCGGGTGTTCGTGGCCCAGCACGCGCCGCTGGTCGCGCAGCACCTCCTCCAGTCCGCGCAGCGCGCCCGCGGTGTCGCCGGCCTCGCCCTGCCAGTACGCGGTGTAGTAGCGGACGGCCAGCGCGTCGGGGTGGTCGCGGCCCAGCCGGTGGGCGATCGCCGGGTGCAGGGTGCGGTAGTAGGTGTGCGCGGCGGTGACCTGCCCGCTGTCGCCGAGGCTGTTGCCGTGCCGGAACACCAGGTTGTGGCACTCCGACGACCACAGCGCCGGTCCGGCCACGTCGATGACGGTCGTCGCGTTCGCACGCAGGGTCTTGGCCAGCGCCGCGTCGTGCTCGACGGCCGGCCACGCGTGCAGGAGCGCGTCGGCCACCACCCGGGCGAGGGTGTCGGCGAGGTCGGCGGGGCACTCGTCGCGGACCGCCCGCTGGACCAGGGCGTGCACGCGGACCGACGCGCGGGGTGAGGCCGGGTCGAAGGTGACCAGGCTGAGGCGGTGCAGGCAGGTCAGCGCGTCGCGGGCGCGTTCGGCGTCCACCGCGCCGCCGCCGATGCGCGACAGGTGGGCGAGGACCGGCGGGGTGGTCAGGACGTCGAGCGGCACCCCGTTGGGGTCGAGCAGCGCGAGCGCGGCCAGCAGCGGCGCGGCCAGTCCCGCGGGTTCGAGCCGGTCGGCCAGTTCGACGCTGAGCGACCAGGTGGCGGCCACGGTGGTGCGGTGCCGGTCGGGCAGGGTGGACTCCTCGGGCAGCACGGAGGCCAGGGTGCGCCGCCGGTCGTGGAACCGCGCCAGGTACTCGGCGCAGGTCAGGTGGCGGTCGGCCAGGTACGCGGCGGCCTGGGCCAACGCCAGCGGGAGGTGCCCCAGCGCGTGGGCGAGTTCGGGGGCGGCGCCGGTGCGGCGGGGGTCGGCGGCGAGCTTGCGCTCCAGGTAGGCGACCGACTCGCGCGGGTGGAACAGGCCGACGTCCCACACCCGGCAGCCACCGCGGCGCAGGGCGGCGTCCCGGCGGCGGGTGGTGACGATGGTCTGCCCGGAGGGTGTCTCGGGCGGCCACAGCTCGTGCAGGTCGGACGGGCGGCGCACGTCGTCGAGGACCACCAGCCAGCGGGCGGTGGTCGTGGCCAGCCAGTCGAGGAAGCGGCGGGCGCACACCTCCTCCGAGCCCCGGTGGACCCCGGTCAGCTCGGCGCCCAGCCGGGCGTAGTCGGTGACGACCTCTTCGCGTGACGCGGCGGTGATCCACACCAGGAGGTCGAGCTCGCCGCGACTCCAGGCGCGTTCGGCGTGCTCGGCGGCCAGTTGGGTCTTGCCCACACCGCCCAGGCCGGACAACACGGCGGTGTGGAGGCGGGCGGGTGGCGCGGCGCCCAGCGCTTCGCTCAACTCCGCGCCGACGGGGCGGTGCTGGAACGCCTCGGCGCGCGGGGGCAGGCGGGCGGTGCGGAAGGGCAGGCCGACCGCCGGGTGCGGCGGCGACGGGCCGTGGCCGGACTGGACGACGTCGCCGTAGATCGCGCCGGCCTGCAAGACCGGGGCGCGGGGAGTGCCCCGCGCGGTGTTGGCCACCCCGCCGTCCCGGCGACCCCGCCTCCGCTCCGGCCGCGACGCCCCAGGCCACCGGTCGGTCATGTCGCGTCGGCCGTCGTGGAGGGCAGGCCGGCACAGGTCGTGGCGGCGGTCGTGGAGGGCCGGTCGGCGCATGTGGCGGCGGCCGTGGCGACAGTCGTGGCGAGCCGGTCGGCAGGCGGCGCGGGCCGGTGTGCTCCGCGGGTCGGCGGGCCATCCCTGGGCGTGGGCCAGTGTGCTCCGCGAGTCGGCGGGCCGTCCCCGTCCGGCGGGTCGGGCCAGCTCAGCACCGCGGCGACGACCTCGACCACCGTCCCGGCGACCTCGCGGTGCGGCTCGATCTGCCCCAGCGAGTCGTCCGCGCGGTAAGCCTCGGCGTCGTCCTCGGCGCGCACCAGGACCACATCGGCCCCGCCCACCCAGTCGTGCCGGTAGCGCAGGCCGGCCAGGCCGTGGTCGTCGCGGATCTCCCGACCCTGGAAGCCTCTGTCGTGCAACGCCTTGAGCGCCGTGATCGCATCGGGGCCCGGCTCGGGGGACTCCGTGTCCGACCGCATCGCCCACCTCCTGCTCACCAGCCGGGCAGGCGATCGACCGCCTGCCGTCGCGAGGGCAGGGGCGGGGTCTCCCGACCGGACGTGCCGCTGGGTGCCCGCCCCGGGCGCGGTGGACCGCGCGCCGGTCGGGAGCGACCCGCCGCTGACCTATCCAGGTCTATGTGATTATCACAGTTGTGATAATCACATAGGCTTGGTCCGTTCAGGTGGAGTTGCCCGACCGCTGCTCCACCCGGCGGAGACGAGGACCCATGTCGGTACCGATGAACCCGCGCCTGCTGCGCAGGCTGATCGCGCTCAAGATGGTCCACTTCCGGACCCGGGCGGGACTGACGCAGGCGGAAGCGGCCCGCATCCGCGGCTGCACGCAGTCGCGCATCCACTACATCGAGAGCCGGCGCACCCTGCCCAACGAACAGGACCTGCGCCTGCTGCTGCCCGAGTACCACGTCGACCGGACGACCATCGACAGCTTCGTGGACCTGCTCCCGGTCGCCCGCAAGCGCAACTGGTACGACAGCCTGCCCGAGGCGGTGATGCCGAGCTGGTTCGGCGACTTCGTCGCCTTCGAGGAAGCCGCGACGGAGATCGAGACCTTCCAGGGCCTGCTCATCCCAGGCCTGCTCCAGACCCAGGACTACGCGCGAGCGGTGCTGCGGACGCTGAAACCCCAGCTGTCCGACGACGAGGTGGGACGCCGGGTCGAGGTGCGGATGCGGCGGCAGGCCACCGTCCTGGCCGCCGAGCGATCGACCACGCGCGTCCGGGCCGTCGTGAGCGAGGGCGCGCTGCGGACCGCGGTCGGCGGTCCGCAGGCGCACCGCGCTCAACTGCTGCACCTGCTGGAGCGGGCGCGGCACCCGCGGGTCGAGTTGCAGGTCGTCCCGGCAGACATCGGAGCACACGCTGGTCTCGACGGTTCCTTCACCATTTTCCGGCTGCCCATCGAGGACGACCCTGGACTGGTCTACATGGACGACCAGTTGCGTGGCCATTTCTACGAAGAGATCGAGGCGGTGGACGAGTACACCTCGGTTATGCGGAGCCTCCGCCGGTCCGCGCTGACCCCACGCCTAAGCTCGGCGATGATCAGGTCCATCGCGGAGGAGGGTTCGTGACCGGAGACAGTGGGATCGCCGTGCTCAGCAGCGTTGTCGGCCGCAAGAGCAGCTACAGCGGGGGCGGCGACTGCGTGGTGGTGGCCGCGGTTGCCCACTGTGCCTGGGTCGGGATCCGCGACTCGAAACTCACCGGTGCCGACGAGGTCGAGCAGACGGTCGTGGTGCCGCTCGACCGGTTCCGCCAGTTTGTGAACAGCTTGCGTTGAGGGTGTCGCCGGCGCGCTGAACGGCTGCACTCAGGAGCCTGAGACCTCCGAGCTCTGTGTTCGGGATGCTGGAGGTCATGGACATCAGGACCGTGTCGTCGAAGGTCGTCTACGAGAACCGGTGGCTGTCGGTGCGGGAAGACCGGATCGAGTTGCCCGACGGTTCTCCTGGGCTGTACTCGGTGGTCGACAAGCCCGACTTCGCGCTCGTCATCCCCCTCGAGAACGACGGGTTCCACCTGGTTGAGCAGTTCCGGTACCCGATCGGGCGGCGGTCGTGGGAGTTTCCGTCGGGGTCGGTGGCCGGGGTGGGTGCGCCGGAGGAGATGGCGGCCGTCGAGTTGGCGGAGGAGACCGGGATCGGGGCCGCGCGGTGGGAGCGGTTGGGGTTCTCGCACTGTGCCAACGGGTTCTCCACCATCGGGGTGCACGTCTTCCTCGCCACCGAGCTGACGCACGGTGAGCCGGCGCGGGAGGTGACCGAGCAGGACATGCGGCAGCGGTGGTTCGCGCGCGGCGAGGTGGAGGAGATGGTGCGGGGTGGGGTGATCACCGACTCCCCCACGCTCACGGCCTTGCTCCTGCTGTCGTTGCGCGAAAGATCGTTGCGAGACACGAACGGGTGAAGCTAAGGTCGGTGCCGTGACTGCCGGGTCGGCCTTGGGCCACTACCGAGACGGGCACCCGGCTCAGGTTTGAGCAGCGGGCGGGCCAGGGGTCCGCCGCACCTCCGGGATCTGCGACGACTGTCCTTTTCGCACTTCTCATCCCGGAGAAACCTTTATGCCACTTGATTTCAACCAGCAGGTCGTCGACGAGTTCCGCGCCAACCACGGCCGCGTCGGCGGGTACTTCGAAGGCGCACGCCTGATCCTGCTGACCACCACAGGCGCCCGGTCCGGCCGCCCGCACACCGTGCCGCTGGGCTACCTGCCCGACGGCGAGCGCATCCTGGTCATCGGCTCGGCGGGCGGGTCGGACCGGCACCCTGCGTGGTTCCACAACCTGGTGGCCGACCCGAAGGTCACCGTGGAGGACGGCGTCTTCACCTACGAGGCGAAGGCGACCGTCCTGCGCGGCGCGGAACGCGACGCCGTGTTCGCCCGCGCGGTCGAGGCCGAGCCCGGGTGGGGCGAGTACCAGGCCAAGACCAGCCGCGTGATCCCCGTGGTCGCGCTGGAGCAGGTCGCGGGCGGCCCGCCCGACGCGTCCTCGTTCGGCGAGGCGCTCAAGCTGCTGCACGACGCCTTCCGCCGCGAACTGGCGCTGATCCGGGCCGAGGCGGCGAAGGCCGGGCCGCGGATCGGGGCGCAGCTGCGGGTCAACTGCCTGACCCTGTGCCAGGGCCTGGAGTTCCACCACCGGTCCGAGGACGCCGGGGTGTTCCCGGCGCTGGCCGACCGGTACCCGGAGCTGGAACCGGTCATGGCGCGGCTGCGCGAGGAGCACGCCACCATCGCCCGGCTGCTGGAGGAGTTGCGGGCGGCGCTGGACGGGGACGGTGTGCTGGCCGAGGTGGACCGGCTCGTCGCGGAGCTGGAAGCCCACCTGGTCTACGAGGAGGAGCAGCTCATCCCGCTGCTGGACACGTGACCGTGCGCGCCCTCGACCTCGCCGACGAGGCCACCGCCGTCGCCGTGCACCGCATCGGCCTGCGGTCCTACGCGGTGGAGGCGGCGTTGATCGGGTCGGACGCGATCCCGGCGCTGCACGAGACCGTGGCCGACGTGCGCGCCCTGCCGCTGCGGTGGCTGGGCGCGCACGTGGACGGCGTGCTCGCCGGGTTCATCGCCTGGACCCGCGAGGACGACGGCCTCGACGTGGACCGCCTGTGCGTGGACCCGGACCACTTCCGGCGCGGCCTGGGGCGGCGGCTGGTGGAGGCGGTGCTGGCGTTCGGCGACCCGGTGACCGTGTCCACGGGCGCGGCCAACGCACCCGCGGTGGCCCTGTACGAGGGGTCGGGGTTCACCCGCGTGGGGACGTTCGAGCCGGAACCCGGCCTGGTGCTGGCCCGGTTCCGCCACCCGGGAACGCGCTAGCCGTGTCCACGACACCCAGCGGCGATCGAGGACCGTTTCTGTCCTCGATCGTGCCTAGCGTGGTGTCATGACCGAGGTTCGAGAGTTCCGCATCGACGTTCCGCAGGCCGACTTGGACGATCTGCACGACCGGCTCGACAGGACCCGCTGGGCGCCGCAGCTGCCCGGCGGGTGGGCGCGTGGGGTGGAGTCGGGGTGGTTGCGGGAGTTGGTGGCGTACTGGCGGGACGGGTTCGACTGGCGGGCTCAGGAGGCTCGGCTCAACGGGTTCCCGCAGTTCGTCACCGAGGTCGACGGGCTCGACGTGCACTTCCTGCACGTCCGCTCGGAGGACCCGGGGGCGGTGCCGTTGTTGCTGGTGCACGGCTGGCCGAACTCGTTCGTGGAGTTCGTCGAGGTCGTCGGGCAGTTGCGGCACTTCCACCTGGTCATCCCGAGCGTGCCCGGGTTCGGGTTCTCCCAGGCGCCCGCGGGCCGGTTCACGGTGGCCGACGCCGGTCGCATGTTCGCCGCGCTGATGGACCGCCTCGGGTACACCCGGTACGGCGTGCAGGGCGGTGACCTGGGCGCCTACATCGCGCCGGAGGTCGCCAAGGCCGCGCCGGACCGGGCGGTCGGGGTGTACGTCAACGGCGGGCTCGGGTTCCCGAGCGAGCAGGACGAGCTGACCGACGAGGAGCGGCAGGGGCTGTCGTGGATGTCGGAGTGGTCGAGCGGGGCGGTGGACCACCACGGGTTGCTGCGTGCCGCGCCGCAGACCTTCGCCTACGGGTGGCACGACTCGCCGGTGGGGTTGTTGGCGTGGATGATGCAGAAGTTCCGGGAGTTCGCGGTGACGGTGGACCTGCCCGAGCAGGCCATCGACCGTGACCTGCTGTTGCTCAACACCGCCGTGTACTGGTTCACCGGCACGTCGGGCTCGTCGTCGTGGTTCATGTACGACACCGAGCGGTTCGCCTGGCCGGTGGGGCAGGACCTGGTGCCGACCGGCGTGTACAGCGGCCCGCCCGGCATCCGGCGGTTGGCCGAGCGGCACAACCGGGTCGTGCACTGGCCGGAGGGCAACCCCGGCGGCCACTTCGTGGCGATGGAGGAGCCGGTGGTGTTCGCCAAGGACCTCTCGACGTTCTTCGGCGGCCTGCGGTGAGCGTCGTGGCACGGCGGATGGCCCGGCACCACCTGACGGCGCCGGGCTCGTCCGCCGCCGAGGTGGTGCGGGCGATGTGCGGGGCGCACGCGCAGATCGCCTCGGCGGCGGAGCTGTCGGTCGGCATCCGGCTGGCCGACGCGACCCGCCAGACCGTCCGGGACGCGCTGTGGGTGGACCGGACGCTGGTCAAGACCCGCGGCCCGCGCGGCACGGTGCACCTGCTGCCGGCGGCGGACCTGCCGATGTGGCTGGGCGCGCTGGAACAACTGCCCGTCAAGCTGAGCATGCTCACGCCGGAGCAGACCGACCAGGTGGTGGCGGCGATCGCGGGCGCCCTGGCCGACACCGAGCTGACCGCGGCGGAGCTGACCGACGAGGTCGTGGCCCGGACCGGGCCGTGGGCCGGTGACCCGGTGCTGGAGGCGTTCCAGGGCAAGTGGCCGCGGTGGATGGAGGCGCTGGGCGTGGCGGCCAACCGGGGCGCGCTGTGCTACGCGCCGAACAAGGGCCGCAAGACCGCCTACACCAGTCCGGCCCGGTGGCTGCGCGGGGTGCGACCGGACCCGGACGGCGGCGTGCGGCTGCTGGAGCACTACCTGCGCTCCTACGGCCCGGCCCTCCCCGAGCACTTCGCCCGGTGGCTGGGCGCGCCGAGACGGTGGGTGGACGGCCTGTTCGCGCGGGCGGAGGTCGAGGAGTGCGCGGGCGGGTTCGTGGTGCGGGGTGACACGGAGTTCCCGGCGGAGCCGCCGCGCGGGGTGTGGCTGCTGCCGTACTTCGACGCGTTCGCGGTGGGCTGCCACCCCAGGGAGGAGCTGTTCCCGGGGCGGGCGGCGCAGCGGGCGCTCAGCGGCGGGCAGGCCGGGAACTTCCCGGTCGTGCTGGTGGACGGCGTGGTCGCCGGGGTGTGGCACCAGCGGCGGTCGGGGAAGCGGATCGCGGTGACCGTGGAGACCTTCGCCGAGCTGTCCTCCGGCCGGCGCCGTGAGCTGGACGAACGGGTGGAGCGGGTGGGGGCGGTGATGGAGGGGCGCGCGGAGTCGACCCTCGGCCCGGTCACGGTCGGCGCCCACGCCTAGTCGGCCGGGGGCGCAGGCCTAGGCGGCCAGGGTCACGCCGATCGACGCCCCGACCTGCATGCTGACCGGCACCGCCGCTCCCGCGACGCCGGCGTCGGGTCCCGCGTCCCGGGTGGCGGTGTTGTTCGCGTGGGACATCACCCAGCCACCGCCCAACCCCAGCAACACCATCGTCGGCAGGGCGGAGGTCCAGTAGCTGCCCTCGCCCAACAGCACCACCGCCACCCCTGCCACGACCAGGCCGCTGACCAGCGGGAACGGCACCCGGATGTGGGCCGCGAGCAGGATCGCCGCCGTGTAGGGCAGGAAAGCCAGGCCCGCGAGGGCGGGGCCGAGCCCCAGGGTGGTCTGGAGGTGGAAGGTCAGGTCGTACAGGGCTCCGAACGACGCCGTGGACAGGGCGAGGACCGCCAGGTAGGCGCCGGCGCGGGCCGGGTGGCGCAGGACCCGGGGCGGCAGGAGCGGGTTGGGGGTCCGGTGCTGGTGCCACCAGAACACCACCAGGAGCACGGCGCCGAACCACCAGCCGTGGACGATCGCGGCCAGGCCCGCCGTGGCGAGCACCGCGCCGACCCAGTCGACGCGGCCACCGGTGCCGGGGGTGGGAACGACCGTGGTGAGGATGCCGACCAGGGCGGCGGCGGCCAGGGGCAGTCCCAGGTACATGCTCCAGCGCCAGTCCAGCGCCTGGGTGAGGGTGCCGCCGAGGACCAGGCCCAGGCCCGACGAGCTGCCCATGATCGTGCCCCAGATCCCGAACGCCCTGGCCCGGTCCTGCGGCGTGGTGAACGAGGTGCCCAGCAGCGCTAGGGCGGCCGGGGCGTAGAGCGCGCCGAACAGGCCTTGCAGGACCCGGGCGGTGATGATCGTGGCGGCGTCGACGGCCAGGCCGCCCAGCAGGGAGGCGGCGGCGAAGCCGAGGACGCCGACGACCAGGCACCGGCGGCGGCCCAGCAGGTCGGACAGGCGGCCCCCGACCAGCAGGCACCCGCCGAAGGCGAGGGCGAACCCGGCGACGACCCAGCGCGTGGCGTCGTCGGACAGGCCGAGGTCGTGGCGCAGGGACGGCAGCGCGATGGTCACGATGGTGGCGTCCACGGCGATCATGAGCTGGCCCAGGCCCAGGGCGAGGAGTCCCCACCAGCGGCGGGTGTCGGTTCGGAGCACGTCTCCCCCAAAAAGGTTGGTCAAGCCAATGTTGGCGGGACCAACGCTAGTGGATCGTTGGCGCGACCAACAAGTGGGTAGACTGCGGCGCATGGAGATGACAGGGGCGCCCGCTCGGCTGCGCGGCAGGCCCAGTTGGCTGCTCAACTCGGCGGCCCTGCAAGCCACCCGCCTGGTCAACGACGGGTTCGCCGCGGTCGGCGCGCGTCGCTACCACTACAAGCTGCTGGCCACGCTGGAGGAGTTCGGGCCCGCCAGCCAGGCCGACCTCAGCCGTCGCGGCGGGGTGGACCGCAGCGACGTGGTGGCCGCGGTCAACGAGCTGGCCGAGCGCGGGTTCGTGGAGCGCGCGGTGGACCCGGCCGACCGGCGGCGCAACATCGTCACGATCACCGAGGCGGGCACGCGGCACCTGGAGCACCTGGACGAGGTGCTCGCCGGGGCGCAGGACGCGCTGCTGGCGCCGCTGTCCGCCGCCGAACGGGAGGAGCTGGTGGGCATGCTCGGCCGGATCGTGGAGCACCACTCGTGAGGGCCGTCGTGCTCAGCGGGCCGGGGCCGGTGGAGAACCTGTCGGTGGTGGAGCTGCCGGTGCCCGAGCCGGCGGAGGGCTGGGTGCGGATCCGGGTGCGGGCGTTCGGGCTCAACCGGTCCGAGCTGCACAGCCGGCTCGGGCTGGCCGAGGGCATGGTGTTCCCGCGCGTGCCCGGCATCGAGGCGACCGGCGAGGTCGACAGCGACTGCGACCTGCCGCGCGGGCAGCAGGTGGTGGCGATGATGGGCGGCATGGGCCGGGTGTTCGACGGCGGGTACGCCGAGTACACCGTGGTGCCGCGCGCCAACGTCGTGCCGTTCCGCTCCGAGCTGCCCTGGGACGTGCTGGGCGCGGTGCCGGAGACCCTCCAGACCGCCTACGGCTCGCTGACCACCGGCCTGGACCTGCGCGGCGGGCAGACCCTGCTGGTCCGGGGCGGCACGTCCGCCCTCGGGTTCGCCACCACCGCCCTGGCCAAGGACCTCGGCGCGACCGTCCTGGCCACCACCCGCTCCCCCGACCGCCTGGACGTGCTGCGCGCGCACGGCGTGGACGTGCCCCTGGTCGACGACGGGAAGGTGGCGGCGCAGGTCCGGGAGCTCTACCCGGACGGGGTGGACGCGGCGCTGGAACTGGTCGGCACCCCGACCCTGCCCGACACGCTCGCCGCGACCCGCGTGCACGGCACGGTGTGCTTCACCGGGATGCTGTCCGACGAGTGGCTGGTGCGCGACTTCTACCCGATCGGGTACCTGCCCAAGGGCGTGCGGCTGACCGCGTACGGCGGCGAGGCCTCCGACCTGCCCGCCGAGGTCCTCCAGCGCTACCTCGACCAGCTCGCGTCGGGCGAGATCGCGCCCGGCCCGACCACGGTCTACCGGCTGGAGGACATCCGCGCCGCGCACGACGACCTGGAGCACAACCGCCGGGTCGGCAAGCTCGTCGTGGTGCTGTAGCGAACTTCTCCGGCGGAGGTGTCGATCCGGCGGCCGGCCGTTCGTGTAGGGGGCGAACCGACCCAACGGGAGGACGTCATGACGCACTACCTGATCAGCGTGATCGAGCCGAGCGGCTACGACATCCCGGAGCCGGAGGTGCTGGAGAAGATCATGCACGACGTGGAGGCCGTCGACGCCGACATGCGCGAGAAGGGCGTGTGGGTGTTCGCCGGCGGCCTGCACGGGCCGGAGGCCGCGACCACGCTCCGGCCGCAGGGTGACGAGGTGCTGGTCACCGACGGGCCGTTCACCGAGGCCAAGGAGCACATCGGCGGGTTCTCCATCATCGACGTGCCCGACCTGGACGCGGCGCTGGAGTGGGGGCGGCGGATGAGCGTGGCGTGCACGCTGCCGGTCGAGGTGCGGCCGTTCCACACCCTGCCGGGCTGATGTCGGCCGGGGTCGAGGAGGTCTTCGGCCGCGAGTACGGGCGTTCGGTGGCCGTCCTGGCCCGTGTGTTCGGCGACCTCGACATCGCCGAGGAGGCGGTCCAGGACGCGTTCGCCGAGGCGGTGCGGCGCTGGCCGGAGACCGGCACGCCGCCCAGCCCGGCGGGCTGGATCATCACCACGGCCCGCAACCGGGCGGTGGACCGGCTGCGCCGCGAGGCCCGCCGGGAGGACAAGCACGCCCAGGCGGCGCTGCTGCACGCCCGCGACGAGCCCGAGTGGGACGACCAGGGGGTGGACGTGGTGGCCGACGACCAGGGGGTGGACGTGGTGGCCGACGACCGGTTGCGACTGATCTTCACCTGCTGCCACCCCGCGCTCAACCTGCCCGCCCGGGTCGCGCTGACCCTGCGGCTGCTGGGCGGGCTGAGCACGGCGGAGATCGCGCGGGCGTTCCTGGTGCCCGAGGCGACCCTGGCGCAGCGGCTGGTGCGGGCCAAGAACAAGATCCGCACCGCCCGCATCCCCTACCGGGTGCCCGGCGAGGCCGAGCTGCCCGACCGGCTGCGCTCGGTGCTGGCCGTGGTCTACCTGGTGTTCAACGAGGGCTACGCGGCCTCGTCCGGCGAGCACCTGGTGCGCCGGGACCTGTGCGCGGAGGCGATCCGGCTGGGCCGCCTGCTGGTCGAGTCGATGCCCGACGAGCCGGAGGCGGTCGGGCTGCTGGCGCTGATGCTGCTCCAGCACGCCCGGCTGCCCGCCCGCGTGGACGAGCACGGCGCGCTGGTGCGGCTGGCCGACCAGGACCGGTCGCGGTGGGACGCCGGGCTGCTGGCCGAGGGCCGCGCGCTGGTGCGGTGGTGCCTGCGCCGCGGCCGGCCGGGCCCCTACCAGATCCAGGCGGCGGTCAACGCCGTGCACAGCGACCCGCCGCCCACCGACTGGCGGCAGGTCGTGGCCCTGTACGACCAGCTCATGGCCTGCGCGCCGTCTGCCGTGGTGGCGCTGAATAGGGCGGTCGCCGTGGCAGAGGTCGACGGGCCGGAGGCCGCAATGGGCCTTGTGGACGCGCTGTGTATGGATAGCTACCACCACTACCACGCTGTCCGGGCGGAACTGCTGCGCAGACTGGGTCGCGTGGCCGAGGCGGCAGGGGCCTACCGGCGGGCGTGGGAGCTGGCCGGGAACGCGGCGGAACGGGAGCTGTTGGCGCGCGCACTCAGCGAAGTCGGCGGACCAGGTCCGCCACCTCCTCCGGCGTGAACTCCAGCGCGAGGTGCCCGATCGTCAGCTCCAGCGCGCACACGCCGGGGGCCACCGACTTGGGGAAGCGGGGCAGCTCGACGCCGGTCTCCTCCAGCAGTTTCTCCGCCGCCGGCTGGACCGCTTCGCGCGGCACCGGCAGGTGGATGTGGAACAACGGTGTCTGCGGCACGTGCGGCACGGTACGCGCATAGCCGTCGGCGTTGACGGCCGCCGCCACCGCACGGGCGTGGGCGAGGAACTCCGGCATCCTGGGCAGGGTCTCGTCGAGGCCCAGGTCGGCGGCCACTGCCAGGGGCCACAGGTCGGGCAGGTTGCCGCCGAGTCGCGTTCGCCACACTCCGGCCTGGTCGACGGTTTCCCGGTCGCCGGCCAGCACCGCGCCGCGCACGCCTTCCAGGCCCTTGTAGAGCGAGACGTAGACGGTGTCGAACAGGGCGGCGATCTCGGCGTGCGGCCGGTCGTAGTAGGGCTGGGCCTCCCACAGGCGCGCCCCGTCGAGGTGGGTGGCCGCCCCGCGCCCGGCGGCCCACTTGGTCTGGGCGACCAGGTCGTCCCACTCGGGCAGCAGGCCGCCGATCTCGCGTTGGGGCAGTTCCAGCAGCAGGGTGGACACCGGTTCCTTGACCTCGGCGAGGTCGTCGGTGGTGAGCAGGCCGTTGGGGTCGCCGACCGGGCGGTGCACGAGGTGGTGGACGGCGTTGTAGCCCTGCTGCTCCCACAGCGCCACGTGCGCGGTGGGGTGGGCGGCGAAGGTGCGGCGGCCGGTGCGGTCGGCGTGCACGCGCAACGCGACCTGCTGCGCCATCGTGCCGGAGGGGAAGAACAGGGCGGCGGGCTTGCCGAGCAGCTCGGCGATCCGGGTCTCCAGGTCCTTGACCGGCTGGTCGGGGCGGGTGCCCGGCGGGACGCGGTCGAGCAGGCGGCGCAGCGTGGCGTGCGGGTCGCGGCGCAGCCGGGAGTGCTGGACGAGGGACCGGCGGATCTCGGGTGCCATGCGCGCGAGTCTGTTCGGTGCTGCCAGGGTCTGGCAACACGGTTTCCAGTCGATCGACTGATTCGGCGACGGACGTCCGGTTCGTAGCGTCCTGATCATGAGACCTGATCTGAGCCGTGCGGACGCGGACGTGGTGCTGGTGGCGCCGTTCGCCGACGAGTTCGACGACCGGCCCGCCGGTCTGGTGGCCGCGCACCGCCTGGCTGGCGAGGACGGCGACGAGGTGACCGTGGCCCAGTTCGCCGGCGCCGCCGCGCGGGAAGGGTTCACCGCCTACCGCCGGTACCGGTCGCTGTCCCGGTCCGACCGCGCGCCCGGGTGCGTGGTGCTGGTGCGGGTCGAGCTCGAGCCGGGGACCGGCGCGCAGTGGGTGGACCTGGTGGTGGCCGCGCTGGCCGAGTCGGCGGACCTGCCGCCGGGCGGGATCTCCGGGCACTTCCACGTCAGCGACGACGGGTCGCAGGTGCTCAACTACGCGGAGTGGGAATCGGCCTCGGCGCACCGCGAGGCGGTCGAGCGGGGCGGCGGGTCGGTGGCCGTGGGTACGGCGTGGCAGCGGGTGCACGCGTTCCACGGGTTGAAAAGTTCTACCGTCCAGCGCTACCGGCACACGGATACTGGTGATCATGGGCAAGGTCTATGAACGCATCGACGGGCGGCTGCGGGAGTTCATCGAGGCACAGCCGGTGTTCTTCACCGCGACCGCACCGCTGGCCGCCGACGGTCACGTGAACGTCTCCCCGAAGGGCCGCGCCGGCACCTGGCGCGTCCTGGACGAGCAGCGCGTGGCGTACCTGGACTTCGGCGGGTCGCACGCCGAGACCATCGCCCACCTGCGGGAGAACGGCCGGATCACGCTCATGTGGTGCGCGTTCGACGGCCCGCCGAACATCGTGCGGGTGCACGGGACCGGCGAGCCGGTGTTCCGCGACGACCCGCGCTTCACCGAGCTGGTGGCGGGGTTCGGGGAGGCGGACGGGCCGGCGGTGCGTGCGGTGGTGGTCGTGACGGCGAAGCTGATCAGCGACACGTGCGGGTTCGCCGTGCCGTTGATGGACTACCGCGAGGACCGGACCCTGCACGCCGACCACTTCGGCCGCAAGACCGACGAGCAGTTCCGCGCCTACTGCGAGTCCAAGCCGCACAACCACGCCAGCATCGACGGCCTGCCCGCGCTCCCGCTCCCCCTGCCCCAGCGCCCGTGAGGGTCAGGCTTCGACGGTGAGCACGATCTTGCCGCGGGTGCGGCCGGTCTCCAGCAGTTCGTGGGCCTTCACGGCCTGCTCCAGCGGCAGGACGGTGTCCAGTTCGGTGCGCAGGAGCCCCCGGTCGACCAGGTCGGCCAGGGCGAGCAGGCCGTGGCGGTCCGGTTCGCACAGCACGGCCGCGGTGCGGACGTCCGTGCCCGACGCGGCGGCGTCGAGGGTGTCCAGGGATTTGCCCAGGATGGTGACGACGAGACCACCGGGCTTGACCGTCGGCACGGACCGGGCGCCGATGTCCCCGCCGACGGTGTCGTAGGCGACGTCGACGTCCCGCACGACCTCGGCGAAGTCCACGGCGGTGTAGTCGACCACCTCGTCGGCGCCCAGGGATCGGACGAAGTCGTGCTTGGCGGCGCCGGCGGTGCCGATGACGTGCGCGCCGCGGGCCTTGGCGATCTGGACGGCGACGTGCCCGACCCCGCCGGCGGCGGCGTGCACGAGCACCCGCTGACCGGGCCGGATGTCGGCGGTCTCGACCAAGCTCTGCCACGCCGTCAGGCCGACCAGCGGCAGCGCGGCGCCGTGCGGGTGGTCCAGCGCAGCGGGCTTGCGCACGAAGTGCCGGGAGGGGGCGACGACGTACTCCGCGTACGCCCCGGCCTGGCGCGGGAACAGCGGCATGCCCACGACCTCGTCGCCGGGCGCGAACAGGGTCACGCCGAGCCCGACCTCCTCGACCACGCCGGACACGTCCCAGCCCAGCACGAACGGCGGCGTGCCAAGCAGACCGCCGGAGGCGCGGGTCTTGGCGTCGACCGGGTTGACGCCGGCGGCGTGGACGCGGACCAGGACCTCGGTGGGTCCGGGGGTGGGCTTGGGCAGGGCGACCTCGTGCAGCACGTCGGGTCGGCCGAGTCGGTCCTGGCTGATGGCGCGCATGGTGCTCATGGCCCCGATCCTCATCGACGCCTCCGGCGGCGGGCCACCCGGGACCGGGCCAAGATCCGCAAGGTTCAGGCCACGACCCGGTAGTGGGTGGTCAGGCGCAGGTCGTCGGACAGCACGTGGAACGCGACGGCGGGCGGCAGGTCCAGGTCGATGACCTCGTCCGACTCCCAGGGCAGCAGCAGCGTGTTGACCACGCCCGGCGCCACGCGCAGCGGCAGGCCCGCGAAGGTGGAGGCGGCGGCGGTGTGGGCGTGCCCGCACAGCAGTCCCACGACGTTGGTGTGGCGGGCCAGCACGGCGGCCAGGCGGTCCTCGCCGAACTGGCGGATGGCGTCGATGCTCGGCTGGTGCACGGTCACCGGCGGGTGGTGGAAGCACACGAACGTCGGCGCGCCCTGCGCCAGCACCCCGTCCAGCCAGGCCAGGGTCTCGTCGTCCAGCAGGCCCTCGGAGCGGCCCGGGATGGACGAGTCGCACAGCGCGAAGACCACGTCGCCGATCTTCTCGACCTGGTTGACCGGGCCGTCGCCGGCCGGGCCGCCCAGCAGGACCCGGCGGAAGTTTCCGCGGTCGTCGTGGTTGCCCGGCAGCACCAGGACCGGGACCTTCGACCTCAGGTGCTCGCGCGCGAGCTCGTACTCGGAGGTGAGGCCGTGGTCGGCGATGTCGCCGCTGACGAGGATCGCGTCCAGCGGACCCGGCAGCCCGTCGAGGTGCTCCAGGACGCGACGCGCCCGGGCGGTGGCGCGGGCTCCGCCGTCGAAGTGGGTGTCGCTGAGGTGCGCGAAGACCAACACGGCGTCGAGCCTAACCGCACCCGAACGGGCACCGGGCCGATCACGTCCGCTCTACGCTAACGGTGCGGCGTGTGGCGCCGATCACCTCGGAAAGGGGGCGGTCGTGCTGGTCGAGGCTCAGCGGAACCCCGTGCGCCGGGTGACCGGGCTGGCGCGCAGCACGCCGGGCCGGCTGACGTTGCTGGCGCTGCTGCTGGTGGCGTTGACGCTGCTGGTCGGCGCGTTGACGGCGACCTCGGTGCAGCGGCGTTCCGACGCGCTGACCGCGTTGGCCGACCGCAGCGAGCCGCTGGCGTTCGCCGCGCAGGAGGTCTACCGGGCGATGGCCGACGCCGACGCCACGGCGGCCAGCGCGTTCCTGTCCGGCGGGGTGGAGTCGGCGGCGCTGCGGCAGCGCTACGAAGCGGACGTGGCCAAGGCCGCGGCGGCGTTGTCGACCGCGACCAGCGAGATCACGCGGTCGCCGGAGCTGGGTGAGGCGCTGTCGACGCTGTCGCAGCAGCTGCCGGTGTACACGGGGCTGGTCGAGACGGCGCGGGCGCACAACCGGCAGGGCAACCCGGTGGGCGCGGCGTACCTGCGGGAGGCCTCGACGCTGATGCGCGACCGGCTGCTGCCCGCGGCGCACTCGCTGTACCGGGCGGAGAACGCGAACGTGGTGCGGGACCTGGGCGGGGCGACGGCGTTGCCGTGGTTGGAGCTTCTGTTGGGCGCGGTGCTGCTCGGGGCGTTGGTGGCGGCGCAGCGGTTCCTGACCCGCAAGACCAACCGGCTGCTCAACGTGGGGCTGGTCGCGGCGACGGCGGCGGCGGTGCTGTCGCTGCTGTGGGTGCTGGGCGCGTCGGTGGTGGCGGTGTCGGGGGCGTCGTCGAGCCGGGACGACGCCGAGGTCGTCGACGTGCTGGCGCAGGCGCGGATCCAGACCCTGGCCGCGCGGCGCGACGAGACGTTGACGCTGGTGGCGCGGGGCAGCGGCGGTGAGTACGAGAAGGGTTTCGTGGCGGCGTCGGACGAGCTGCGGGGGTTGCTGGACCGGGCCGGGTCGGGGGCGGCGGTGACGCACTTCGAGGCGTGGCAGCAGGCGCACCAGCGGGTCCGGGAGGCCGACGACCGCGGCGACTACACCGCGGCGGTGGGGTTGGCGCTGGGGTCGCGGCCGGACGGGTCGGCGGTGGCGTTCGAGGCGTTGGACGGCGACCTGCGCGAGTCCTTGGGGGCGGCGAGGGCACGGTTGACCGACACGATCGCGGGCGCGCGCGGCGCGTTGACCGGTGCGGTGCCGGCGGTCGTGCTGTTGGCGCTGGTGGCGGCGGTCGCGGTGGCGGCGGGGTTGTGGCAGCGGTTGAAGGAGTACCGATGAGGAGCGTGCGGGCGGTGTTGACCGGCGTGGTCGCGGCGGTCGCCGTGGCGTGCGCGCCCGTCCCGAGCGGGGCGCCGGACATCGGGGGCGGGTCGGCGGTCGTGCCTCGCCCGGACGACGCGTCGGAGTTGACCGCGCCGCCGAGTTCGGCCGCGGCGGCGGTGCCCTCGTGCGACGCGACGGCGAGCCTGCGCCCGCAGGGAGCGCCGCCGGCGGCGGGGCAGATGCCCGCGGGGTCCACGATGGAGCGGATCGTGCGCAGTGGCCGGTTGCGGGTCGGGGTGGACCAGAACACCTACCTGATGGGGTTCCGCAACCCGTTCTCCGGGCAGTTGGAGGGCTTCGACGTCGACATGGCGCGCGAGGTCGCGCGGGCGTTGTTCGGCGACCCGGAGAAGATCCAGTTCAAGGTGCTGACCTCCGAGCAGCGCATCCCGGCGCTGGAGAACGGCGAGGTGGACGTCGTCGTCCGCACGATGACGATCAACTGCGAGCGGTGGCAGAAGGTGAACTTCTCCACCGTCTACTACCAGGCCGGGCAGCGGGTGCTGGTGCCCTCGTCGTCGGAGGCGACGGGGATCGAGTCGCTGGGCGGGAAGAAGGTGTGCGCGACCAAGGGGTCCTCGTCGCTGGCCAACGTCGCCAACGCGCCGTCGCGGCCGATCGCGGTGGAGGTGCCGAACTGGACCGACTGCCTGGTGATGCTCCAGCAGGGCCAGGTGGACGCGATCTCCACCGACGACACGATCCTGGCCGGGTTCGCCGCCCAGGACCCCTACACCAAGGTCGTGGGGCCGAAGTTCACCGCCGAGCCGTACGGGATGGCGATGCCCAAGGCGTCGGAGGACTTCGTCCGGTTCGTCAACGCCCTGCTGGAACGGCTGCGCGCGGACGGCACGTGGGCGTCGATCCACCGGCGGTGGCTGGGTGAGCCGCCCCCGCCGCCGGTCGCGAAGTACCGGGACTGACGTGGACACCGGCGCGGAGGTGGCGCGGCTGCTGGCGGAGAGCGACCGGGTGGCCCAGGCGCTGCTGGCGATGGAGGACCACCCGGGTCACCTGCTGCTGCGCGGCTCGGGGGTGACCGGGGCGACGGCCGCGCGGTGGGCCGGCGCCGAGGCGGCGGTGGTCGTGCTGTGGGAGTGGTTCGACACCTACCGGGTGTTCCTGGACCGGGTGCGGGCGGCGAAGGACGAGGCGGTGCTGGTGCGGCTGCTGACCGGGGCGGAGGTGGTGTTGTCGGCGGCGGTGCCGGTGCGGACGTTGACCTCGCCCGCGGTGGCGGCCGAGCGGGTGACCGTGGCGGAGCTGGTGGCGCGGATGAAGGCGCACTACGCCGAGGTGACCGCGTTGTTCGAGGAGGTCCACCGGGCGTGGTCGGAGCGGCTGGCGGTGCTGGACCCGCTGGAGCGGCGGCTGGCCGGGTTGGTCTCCTGCGACGAGGTGGAGGGGCTGCGCCGGGAGGTGGCCGCCGCGCGCGCCCGCGCGGTGTCCGACCCGCTGGACCCCGACCCCGGCGTGGACGACCTGGCGCGCCGGGTGGTGCAGGTCGCGGCGCTGCACGAGGGTTTCCCCGCGCGGGTCGAGGCGGTGGCGCGGCGGTTGGCGGAGGCCGAGGAGCTGCGGGCGCGGGCGCTCGCGGTGCGCCGCGAGGTGGTGGCGACCATCGTCGGCGATCATCCCAGGGTACCGGAAGTTTCCGGGCCGCGCGGGGCACTGGAGGCGCTGCGGGTGCGTTTTCCTGAGGTGCGGGAAGCGGAGGTGGCCGGGGTGGAATCGGCGGCGGAGGCCGTGGTGGCGCGGGCGCGGGCGGTGCTGGAGCACCTGTCCGGGTCGTTGGCGCGCCGCTCCGAGCTGCGCGGACGCCTCGACGGCTACCGCGCCAAGGCCACCGCCCGCGGTCACGCCGAGGACGCGGAGCTGTCCGCGCTGCACCGGGCGGCGCGCGAGGTGCTGACCGCGGTGCCGTGCGACCTGCGGGCGGGGACGGTCGCGGTGGGCCGCTACCAGCGCGCGGTGCTGGACCGGACGGAGGGGGCGCGATGACGGCGCTCGACCGGCGGCCACGGGAAGCGGAGGGGGCGCGATGAGGACGTGTCCGCGGACGGGCTGCGGCGGGCGGATCGAGGACGACGGGTTCTGCGACCGCTGCGGCCTGGAAGCGCCTGTGCTGCCCGAGACCGCCCCCGCTCCGGTGCCGGCGGGAGTGGCCCGCGCGGGCGGCCGGGCGGCGGGAGCCGGCGCGGGCGGTGGTTCGGCGGGCTCGGCGTCGGTGAAGGGCTCGGCGGGGACAGCGGCTTCCACGGGGTCGGCGGGGTCGTCCGGTACCGCTGCGGCGGCGCCGGAGTTCGACTCCGGGCCGGGTACCGCGCCGTGGTCGGCCACGGCGTCGACCTCGTCGGCGGGGCGGTCGCGTCCGCTGTCGACCCGGTCGTCGGGGCGTGGCCGGTTGGGCGCGGGTCTGGTGGAGGTGCCGCGGGTGCCCTACCGGGACCCGAAGACGGCCGTGCTGGACGACCCGGAGGTGCCCGAGGCCAAGCGGTTCTGCTCCTCGTGCGGCAAGGAGGTCGGCCGGGGCCGGGACGGGCGGCCGGGTCGGGTGGAGGGGTTCTGCCCGCACTGCGGCCACCACTTCTCCTTCACCCCGAAGCTGGAGCCCGGCGAGGTGCTGCACGAGCAGTACGAGGTGCTGGGGTGCCTGGCGCACGGCGGGCTGGGCTGGATCTACCTGGCCGCCGACCACGCGGTGAGCGACCGGTGGGTGGTGCTCAAGGGCCTGTTGGACTCCGGGGACGCCGACGCGATGGCCGCGGCGATGGCCGAGCGGCGGTTCCTGGCCGAGGTGGAGCACCCGAACATCGTCAAGATCCACAACTTCGTGCGGCACGCCGACCGGCGCACCGGCGAGCTGGTCGACTACATCGTGATGGAGTACGTCGGCGGCACGTCGGTCAAGGACATGATCAAGGCGATGCGGGCGGCGGGCACGGGGTCGGAGTCGCTGCCGGTGGCGCAGGCGATCGCCTACGCGCTGGAGGTGCTGCCCGCGTTGGGCTACCTGCACGGGGTGGGCCTGCTGTACTGCGATTTCAAGCCCGACAACGTGATCCAGACCGAGGAGCAGCTCAAGCTGATCGACCTGGGGGCGGTGCGGCGCGCGGACGACCGGCACTCCCCCATCTACGGCACGATCGGCTACCAGGCGCCCGAGATCGGCACGGTGGGTCCGTCGGTGGCCTCCGACCTGTACACGGTGGGTCGGGCGCTGGCGGTGATGTGCTTCCAGTTCGACTTCCGGGGCCGGCACAAGGAGTCGCTGCCGGAGGACCAGCCGGTCCTGGTGCGGCACGACTCGTTCCGCCGGTTCCTGCTGCGGGCCACGCACCGCGATCCCGAGCAGCGGTTCGTCTCGGCGGAGGACATGGCCGAGCAGTTGACCGGGGTGCTGCGGGAGGTGTTGGCGCAGCAGGACGAGGTGCCGCGGCCGGGGTTGTCGCGGCAGTTCACGCCGGAGCGGCGGGCGTTCGGCACGGAGGGCGCGCCGGGGGCGTGCGCGGTGGCGGGGTGCCTGCCGGTGCCTCAGGTGGACACCGCCGACCCGGCGGCGGGGTTCCTGGCGACCGCGACCACCGGCGACCCCGACCAGCTGGTCACGGCGTTGCGGGCGGCGCCGGTGCAGACGGTCGAGGTGCGGTTGCAGGTGGTGCGGGCGTTGGTCGAGGCCGACCGGGCGGCCGAGGCGGTGGCGGAGCTGGACGAGCTGGAGTCGCCGCCGCTGCCCGACCCCGACGACCCGCAGGTCCCGGCCCCGGGTGACTGGCGGCCCGGCTGGTACCGGGGGTTGGCGGCGCTGGTGGGCGGGGACGCGGCGGCGGCGCGGGAGCGGTTCGAGCAGGTGTGCGACGTGCTGCCGGGTGAGGCGGCGCCGAAGCTGGCCGTGGCGGTGGCGGCGGAGCTGGCCGGTGACCGGGGTGCGGCGGAGGCGTTCTACCGGGTGGTGTGGCGCACCGACCACGCCTACGTCAGCGCGGCGTTCGGGTTGGCGCGGGTGCTGCTCGCGGCCGGTGACCGGGAGTCGGCGGTGGCCGTGCTGCACTCGGTGCCGGAGACCTCCAGCCACCACGTGGCGGCGCAGGTGGCGGCGGTGCGGGCGCAGGCCGGGGGCACGCCCGACGACGTGGTCGCCGCGGGCGCCCGGTTGTCGGGGTTGGAGTTGGACGTGGCGCGCCGGGTCGGGTTGACCGCGGAGCTGCTGCGCACGGCACTGGAGTCGTTGCCGCGCAACGGATCCGCGCCGCCGGCGGAGGAGTTGCTGGGCTGCGACTTCACCGAGCAGGGGCTGCGGCTGGGCCTGGAGCGCTGCTACCGGCAGCTGGCGCGGCTGGCCGACACGCCGGAGGAGCGGATCGCGCTGGTGGACCGCGCGAACGCGGTCAGACCCAGGACGCTGGTGTGACCGGACCGCCGCAACCGCCCGACACCGGCCCCGCCGAGGACCACCCGACCGACGATGACCCCCGAGAAGAGCACCGAATGAGCATGGAGACCTGCCCGGAGTGCGCGGCCCCGGTGTCGCCGCAGGACCGCTTCTGCGAGGAGTGCGGACGCAACCTGCGCGTGCAGCGGACCACCGTGGGCGGCCCGGAGACCGTGGCGCGCTGCGCGTGCGGCGGGGAGGTGTTCGACGCCGACGGGTTCTGCGGCAACTGCGGCCGGGCGCGGCCCTCGGCGCGGGACCGGGTGGAGTTCGTGCTGCCGGGGCTGGCCGGGGTCAGCGACCGGGGCAAGCGGCGGCAGCGCAACGAGGACTCGATGGCGTTCGGCCGGGTCCGGGGGCGCGGGGTGGCGGCGGTGGTGTGCGACGGGGTGGCGTCCTCGGAGCGCGCGGAGCAGGCCTCGCAGGTCGCGGTGGACACGGCGGTGGACGTGCTGCTGACCGCCGTGCAGTCGGGCACCGACCCGGAGGCGGCGACGAAGGACGCGGTGCTGGCGGCGGACGCGGCGGTGGCGCGGTTGGCGCGGCCGGGCGCGGACGCCGTGGCGCCGTCGTGCACGTTCGTCTCGGCGGTGGTGGCCGACGACACCGCGACGGTGGGCTGGGTGGGCGACTCGCGTGCCTACCTGGTGGCCGAGGCGGGCGCGGCGCGGTTGACCACGGACGACACGTGGGCGGCGCAGCTGGTCGCCGAGGGGGTGCTGACGGAGGAGGAGGCGCTGACCGACCGGCGGGCGCACGTGCTGTCGCGGTGGCTGGGCGCGGATTCGGGGCTGGAGGGGCCGCAGGCGGTGACCTTCCGGGTGGAGACGCCGGGGCTGCTGGTGCTGTGCAGCGACGGGCTGTGGAACTACCTGCCCGAGCCGGAGGACCTGCTGGCGGTGCTGCCGCGCGGGGTGCCGCCGATCGAGGTGGCGCGGGAGCTGGTGGAGGTCGCGTTGAAATCCGGTGGCCACGACAACATCACCGTCGTGGTCGTGACGCTGCGGGGTGGGCATGGGGCTTGATTTCGGCGTCGAGGTGTTCCAGAACGAGTACCTGCCCGAGGGGCAGGCGCAGGTCGACGCGATCGTGACGGTGACGGCGACCGGGACCGCCGCGCCGGCCCCGGTGGAGGGGGCGGCGGAGGTGCTGATCATCGACACGTCCGGGTCGATGCGGTACCCGCCGACGAAGCTCGCCGCGGCCAAGCAGGCCACCGAGGTCGCCATCGACACGTTGCGCGACGGGGTGATGTTCGCGGTGGTGCAGGGCACCGACGAGGCCGAGGTGCTCTACCCGAGGGGGTCGGGCCT
The DNA here is from genome assembly GCF_037401995.1 of Saccharothrix sp. CCNWYY140. Lineage (NCBI taxonomy): Bacteria > Bacillati > Actinomycetota > Actinomycetes > Pseudonocardiales > Pseudonocardiaceae > Saccharothrix > Saccharothrix sp. CCNWYY140. Next base: position 22,968 of record NZ_JBBEGC010000007.1, on the reverse strand, counting down.
GGTGGCGGCGTCGCCGCACACGCGGGCGGGGGCCAAGCAGGCGGTGGCGCGGTTGCGGGCCGACGGCGGGACGGCGATGGGCCGGTGGCTGATGCTGGCCGACCGGGTGCTGGCCACCCACACCGGCGGCGGGCCGCGGCACGCGATCCTGTTGACCGACGGGCAGAACCAGCACGAGACCTCGCAGCAGCTGGCCCGCACGCTGGACAAGGTGGCGGGCCGGTTCACGGTGGACTGTCGGGGTGTGGGCACCGACTGGGAGGTCGCGGAGCTGCGGCGGATCTCCGAGGCGATGCTGGGGACGGTGGACATCGTCGCCGACCCGGCGGGGCTGGCGGAGGACTTCCGGGCGATGACGGCGGCGGCGATGGGCAAGGCGGTGGCCGACGTGTCGCTGCGGCTGTGGACGCCGGAGGGCGCGGAGGTGGTGTTCCTCAAGCAGGCCGCGCCGGGGTTGCTGGACCTGACCGGGCGGCGGACCGAGTCGGGGGTGCGCACCGGGGACTACCCGACCGGCGCGTGGGCGGCCGGGGAGAGCCGGGACTACCACGTGAGCGTGCGGGTGAAGCCGGCGAAGGTCGGCGACCGGATGCTGGCGGCGCGGGCGAGCCTGGTCTCCCCCGGCGGCGAGGTGCTGGGGCAGGGCCGGGTGCTGGCGGTGTGGACGGATGACACGGCGTTGTCCACGCGGATCAGCCCGGAGGTCGCGCACCACACCGGCCAGGCGGAGCTGGCGTCGGCGATCCAGGAGGGCCTGGAGGCCCGCAAGACCGGCGACACCGACACCGCGACCGCCCGGTTGGGCCGCGCGGTGAAGCTGGCACACGAGTCGGGACGCACGGACACGGCGAAACTGCTGGCCAAGGTCGTGGAGGTGCAGGACCCGGCGACGGGGACGGTGCGCCTGCGCGCGGGGGTGGCCGACGCCGACGAGATGACCCTGGACACCCGCTCGACGGTGACCCGCCGGGTCGGGAAGGGCTGACGGGATGGCCACCTGCCCGTCCGGCCACACCTCGGCCACCGACGACTACTGCGACGTGTGCGGCGCGGCGATCACCGCCCCACCCCCACCTGCAACGGCTCCGACTCCCGCTCCCGTCGAGGCCCAGGCGGAGGAGACGTGCGCGGCATGCGGCGCTCCACGGGTGGGCCGCTTCTGCGAGGACTGCGGCCACGACTCCCTCACCCCCATCCCACCCGCCCCTCCTGCCCCGGGTCCGGCCGGCTCGGGTTCCGCCGCGTCGGGTCCGGCGGGCTCGGGTTCCGTCGGCTCGGGTGCGGCCACCCTGGGCTCGGCCGCATCGGGTCCGCCCGGTTCGAGTTCCGTCGGCTCGGGCGCGGCTGGGTCGGGCGCGGCTGGGTCGCCGGAATTGTCGTACCCCGGTGGGACAATGGAAGCGGGGGCCGGAGGCCGCGCCGCCGCAGGCAGCGCGGGCGGTGCGGCGCAGGTCGCCGCGGGTGTGGAGCGCGCAGGTGTGGAGCGCGCGGGCTGGCACGTGACCGTGGAGGCCGACCGCGCCTACTACGACCGGGTGGTCGCGGAAGGCGGTCCGGACGCCACCGCCGTCGCTTTCCCGGAGTTCTGCCCGCCCCGCCGCTTCGACCTGGTCGGCACGCAGGTCACGATCGGCCGCCGCAGCCGGTCACGAGGCATCTTCCCCACGGTCGACCTGGTCGGCCCGCCCGAGGACGCGGGCGTCTCGCACAGCCACGCCCTGCTGGTCCCGACCGGCGACGGCTGGTCGGTGGTGGACCTGGGTTCGACCAACGGCACGACCGTGAACGACGACCCGAAACCGTTGCGCCCCAACACCCCGCGTCCGCTGGAGGCCGGTGACCGGGTCCACGTGGGGGCGTGGACGACGATCACCCTCCATCGAGCGCCCTGAGGAGGTCAGCTCGTGGGCCGGAAGGCGTCGGCGTGTTCGGCGGCCCACTGGGCGAAGGTGCGGGCGGGGCGGCCGGTGACGCGTTCGACGGTGTCGGTGGTGGTGCGCCCGGCTTCGGGGATCCGCCCGTACAGGCCGACGACGAACGCGGCCTTCTCCGCCGGCCCGCCCGGTGCGACCTGGAAGATCCGCAGCGCGGGTGGCTGCTCGGTCCAGAGGGCGCGGGCCTGGTCGGGGGTGAGTTCCTCGAAGACCAGGTCGCGGCCGGTGGCCTCGGCCAGGTGCCGGACCTTGTCGCGGGGTGTGATCACCTCCGGTCCGGTGAGCGGGTAGGTGCGGCCGTGGTGGCCGTCCCGGGTGAGGGCGGTCGCGGCGACGGCGGCGATGTCGGCTTCGTGCACGGGTGCGCTGGGCCGGTCGCCGTGGGGTTCGCGGACCACGCCCTCGGTGCGCAGCGGCGGTCCCCAGTCGGCGAGGGTGTTGGCCATGAACTCGCCGGGCCGCAGCTGGGTCCACTCGAGGGTGGAGGCGCGGACGGCGGGTTCGAGGGTGCCTTCCTCCCAGCCGCCGAGCATGGTCACGCGGCGGACGCCGGCTTGTTCGGCCAGGGCGGCGATGGCGGTGCCGTTGTCCAGCGGGCGGTAGGTGTGGCCGAAGTTGATCAGGTGGGCGGCGGTGACCCCCGTGAACGCGGCCCGCAGGGACTCGGCGTCGGTGGTGTCGCCGCGCACGACCTCGACGCCAGCGGGCAGATCGGCGCGGTCGGGGTCGCGGGTCAGGGCGCGGACGCGGTGGCCGGCGGCGAGGAGTTGGTCGACGAGGTGGCGGCCGACGGTGCCGGTGGCGCCGGTGACGAGGACGGTCATGCCTGCTCCCGGAAGAGGTGGAGGTGGTCGGTGAGCCAGTCGCGGTAGGTGCGGGCGCGGCCCAGCGCGCGGGTCACCTCGTCGGTGACCTGGGCGGGTCCGGTGCCGCGGGCGTAGCGGGCCATGAGGGCGGTGACGAACGGTTCGGGCAGGCCCGCGCGCAGCAGGTGGTCGGCGGCGGCGTCGGGCGGGGTCTCGGCGTAGGTCAGCGGACGGCCCAGGGCGTGGCCGATGAGGGCGACGAGCTCGCGGTGGGTGTGGGAGTGCGGGCCGGTGAGGTGGACGCGGCGGCCGTCGAGCCGGTCGGTGGTCAGGGCGAGGGCGGCGACCTCGGCGAGGTCGCGTTCGTGCAGGAGCGCTTCGGCGAACTCGGCGTAGGGGCCGCGGACGGTGTCACCGGCGCGGATCTGGGCGGCCCAGGCGGTGGCGGTGTTCGAGGCGAAGGACGACGCGCGCAGGCTCACCCAGGGCAGTCCGCTGCCGACCACGGCGTCCTCGGCTTCCTTGTTGCGGTCGCCGCGGAAGCGGGAGGGCTGCTGGTCGGGCGGGTCGTCGACGTTGGCGGCGGACAGCGCGACCACCTTGGCGACTCCCGCTTCCTTCGCGCGGCGGACGAGGTCGAACGGGTCGGCGACGGCACGCGGGTGCACGAACACGGCGGTGACGCCGTCGAGGTCGGGTTCGGCGACCGGGCGGACGTGGGCGGGCAGGTCGGTGCGGTCGGGTCGGCGGGTCAGGGCGTGGACGGGGCCGGGCAGGGCGTCGAGCAGGTGGCGGCCCACCGTGCCGGTCGCGCCGGCGACGAGGACGGTCATGGGTTCTCCGGATACGATTTCGTGCGAGACGGATACGATACGGAGAACATATCATATGAGTTCCATAGGAGATCGTGAGCGGCGGCGGTCGGTGACCGGGATCAAGCAGTCGCTGCGGGAGCTGCGCAACCAGTTGTCGCTGCTCAACCACCAGGTCGGGGCCCGGCTGCGGCTGCGGGACGTGGACCTGGACTGCCTGGAACTGGTGCTGGAACACGGCCCGCTGACCCCGTCGGCACTGGCGCGGCGAGCGGGCCTGCACCCGGCGACGATGACCGGCGTGCTGGACCGCTTGCAGAAGGGCGGCTGGGTGACCCGCGAACGCGACCCGGACGGGCCGGACCGGCGGGCGGTGCTGGTGCACGCGGTGAAGGACCGCAACGCCGAGGTGTTCGGGCTGTACGCGGGGATGAACTCGGCGATGGACGACCTGCTCGCCGACTACGACGAGGAGCAACTGGCCCTGCTGGCCGACTTCCTGCAACGCACCACGGCAGCCGGCCGCGCGGCGACGGAGGACCTGGCGCAGGAGTGACGTGAGGGCTTAGCGGCTCGTCGTGGCGCGGCCTCCGGCCCCCGCTTCCATTGTCCCACGGGGGTACGACAAGAAGCCGCGCGTACGACGGGAAGCCGAGGGTACGACGGGAAGCCAGGGGTCAGCGTGGGATGGCGTCGAGGGCTTTGTAGACGCGTTTGTCGGAGACGCTGCCGCGGGTGGGGATGGTTTGGGCGAAGTAGCTCAGTCTCAGTTCCTCGATCATCCACCGCACCTCGTCCAGCTCCGGTTGCGGCTCGTCGGCGGGCAGTGAGGCGCGCAGGTCGCGGTATTCGGCGTGGACCTGGTGGATGCGGTCCATCCACTCGCGGTCGCGGGCGAGGTTGGTCGGGAGTTTTTCCAGGCGGCGGGAGATGCCCTGGAGGTAGCGGTGGGTGTCGGAGAGGCGGGCCGCGCCGGCTTCGGTCACGAAGCCCTTGTGGACCAGGCCGGCCAGTTGAGCGCGGATGTCGGCCAGGGAGTCCTCGTAGGGGCCGCCGCGTACGCCGGACAGGCGCAGTTCGGCGTCCTGGGCCGCGTCCAGGACGTTGCGGACCTCGCGGACCACGTCGAACACCGTCTCGCCCAGGTATTTGCGGACGTAGTCGGACAGGCGGGTGAAGCCCCGGGCGTTCCACGCCGGGCCGCCGGCGGAGGTGACGAGGTGGTCGACGGCGGCGGAGATGCAGTCGGCCAGCAGGGGGGCCACGCCGCCGTGCGGGTTGCGGGTCAGGGTGAGCTTCTCCGCGTTGGTCAGGCCGCGTTGCAGCATCTTCACCGGTGAGGGCACGGTGAGCAGCAGCAGGCGGCGGGTGCCGGCGCGCATGGCGTGGGCTTGGCGGCCGGGGGTGTCGAGGATTTCGATCGCGACGCTGTCGCCCTTGTCCACCAGCGCCGGGTAGGCGGTGACGGTGATGCCGGACTGCTGTTCCCGGACCGTCTTGGGCAGCTCGTCGAAGTCCCAGGTGGTGATGCCGGTGCGGGTCAGGCTCGCCGCGGCGGCGGCCAGGGTTTCGCGCAGCCGGCCGCGCAGTTGCTGCTTCAACGCGGCCAGGTCCTTGCCCTGGGCCAGTTCCCGGTCCTGCTCGTCGACGACCTGGAAGGTGAGCTTGAGGTGCTCGGGCACCTGGTCGAGCTGCCAGTCCTCGCGCTGCACGACGACGCCGGTGAGCTGGGTGAGCCGGCGTTCCAGGGCGGGCAGCAGGGGTTCGTCGGGGCTGATGCCGGTCAGCGCGGCGGCGGCGACGTCGGGCACGGGCACGAAGTTGCGGCGGATGGTCTTGGGCAGCGACCGGATCAGCGCCACCACGAGGTCGGTGCGCATGCCGGGGATCTGCCAGGACAGCGAGTCGTCGGGCAGGGTGGTCAACGCGGGCAGCGGCAGCCGCACGGTGACGCCGTCCACGGCCGCGCCGGGCTCGAACCGGTAGGACAGCGGCAGGGTCAGCCCGCCCCGGGTCAGCTGGTCGGGGTAGGCGTCGGGTTCGACCTCGGCGCGGTCGTTGACCAGCATGGACCGGTCGAAGGTGAGCAGGTCCGGCTGCGAGGACCGGGTTTTCTTCCACCACGTGTCGAAGTGCCGCGCGGACACGACCTCCGCGCCGACGCGCTGGTCGTAGAAGTCGTAGAGCACCTCGTCGTCCACGACGATGTCGCGGCGCCGCGCCCGGTTCTCCAGCTCGGCGACCTCCTCCAGCAGCGCCCGGTTGTGGTGGAAGAACTTGTGGTGGGTGGTCCACTCCCCCTGCACCAGGGCGTGCCGGATGAACAGCTCCCGGGACGCATCCGGGTCGATGCGCCCGTAGTTGACCCGCCGCCCGGCGACGATCGGCACCCCGTAGAGGGTGACCTTCTCCATCGCCATCACCGCGCCGCGCTTGGCGTCCCACGCCGGTTCGCTGTAGGTGCGCTTGACCAGGTGCTCGGCGAGCTTCTCGGCCCACTCCGGTTCGATGCGGGCCACGATCCGGCCCCACAGCCGCGAGGTCTCGACCAGTTCGGCGGCCATCACCCACTGCGGGGGTTTGCGGAACAACGCCGAGCCGGGGAAGATCGCGAACTTCGCGTTGCGCGCGCCGAGGTATTCGGTGGCCTGCCGCTTGCCCGGTTCCCGTTTGAGCACGTCCTTGACGCCGATGTGGGACAGCAGGCCCGACAGCAGCGAGACGTGGACGCCGCGCGGGTCGGCGGGCTGCTCGTTGACGTGCACGCCCAGGGTCTTGGCGACCTGCCGCAGCTGCTGGTAGATGTCCTGCCACTCGCGCACGCGCAGGTAGTTGAGGAACTCGTTGCGGCACAGCCGCCGGAACTGGTTGGACGACAGCGCCTTCTGCTGCTCGCGCAGGTAGGTCCACAGGTTCAGGTAGGCCAGGAAGTCCGATTCCGGGTCCTTGAACCGGGCGTGGAGCTCGTCGGCGGCCTGCTGCTTGTCCGATGGCCGCTCCCGCGGGTCCTGGATGGACAGCGCGGCGGCGATGACCATGACCTCGCGCACGCAGCCGTTGCGATCGGCCTCCAGCACCATCCGCGCCAGCCGCGGGTCCACCGGGAGCTGGGCGAGCTTGCGGCCCAGCGGGGTGAGCTTCTGCTCGGCGGGGACGATCGCGCCCAGCTCTTGCAGCAGCTGCACGCCGTCGTTGATGTTGCGCGCGTCCGGCGGGTCGATGAACGGGAACGCGGCGATGTCGCCGAGCCCGATCGCGGTCATCTGGAGGATGACGGAGGCGAGGTTGGTGCGCAGGATCTCCGGGTCGGTGAACTCCGGGCGCGCGTCGAAGTCGTCCTCGCTGTACAGGCGGATGCAGATGCCCTCGGAGACGCGTCCGCAGCGGCCTTTGCGCTGGTTGGCCGAGGCCTGGGACACCGGTTCGATGGGCAGCCGCTGCACCTTGAGCCGGTTGCTGTAGCGGGAGATGCGGGCCGTGCCGGGGTCCACCACGTACTTGATGCCCGGCACGGTCAGCGACGTCTCGGCGACGTTGGTCGCCAGCACCACCCGCCGCCCCCGGTGCGGCTGGAACACCCGGTGCTGTTCGCCGAAGGACAGCCGCGCGTACAGCGGCAGGATCTCGGTGGAGGGCAGGTCCAGGGCGGCGAGCGCGTCGGCGGTGTCGCGGATCTCGCGTTCGCCGGACAGGAACACCAGCACGTCGCCGGGTCCTTCGGCCTGCAACTCGCGCACGGCGTCGCAGATGGCCTGGGTCTGGTCGCGGTCCGGGTCGGCGTCGGGGTCGTCGGGGTCCACGATCGGCCGGTAGCGGACCTCGACGGGGTAGGTGCGGCCGGAGACCTCGATGATCGGGGCGTCGCCGAAGTGCCGGGAGAACCGCTCCGGGTCGATCGTGGCGGAGGTGATCACGAGTTTGAGGTCGGGGCGGCGGGGCAGCAGCTGCTTGAGGTAGCCCAGCAGGAAGTCGACGTTGAGGCTGCGCTCGTGGGCCTCGTCGATGATGATCGTGTCGTAGCGCGACAGCATCCGGTCGGTCTGGATCTCGGCCAGCAGGATGCCGTCGGTCATCAGCTTGACCAGCGTGTCCTCGCCGGACTGGTCGGTGAACCGGACCTTGAACCCCACCGCAGAGCCCAGCTCGGTGTCCAGCTCCTGAGCGACCCGCTCGGCGACCGTGCGCGCGGCCAGGCGGCGGGGCTGGGTGTGGCCGATCTGGCCCAGCACGCCCCGGCCCAGCTCCAGGCAGATCTTGGGGATCTGGGTGGTCTTGCCCGACCCGGTCTCGCCGGCGACGATCACCACCTGGTGGTCGCGGATCAGCGCGGCGATGTCGTCCTTGCGCGCCGACACCGGCAGCTCGGCCGGGTAGGTGATCTTCGGCACGGCTTCGCGGCGCAGCGCCACGCGCAGCTCGGCCTGCTCGACCTCGGCGGCGATCTCGGCGTGGACGGCCGCGCGCGCCTTGTCGTCGCGGATCTTCTTCGCGCCCTCCAGCCGCCGGCGCAGCCGCCGCTGGTCCCGGGTCATCAGGTCGGACAGGCGTCGGTGCAGGTCGGGGTGCGCGGTGGTGTTCATGCTGCCGATCAGGATAGTGGTGCCGTCCGGGCGGGTCCTTCGATTATCCGCCCGGACGGCACCGCACCGGCGGCGCGCGCCTCTACCGCCGGTACGGCGAACCCCCGTCGTGGACGACGTCGACCAGCTGCTCCAGCTTGGCCAGCAGCACCCGCTGGAGGCCGGGACCGAAGCTGACCCGGGCCACCCCGAGCCCGCCCAGCTGCGCCGGGGTGGGGCCGTCGGGGGTGTGGGCGACGTTGACCGGGCCGCCGACGGCCCGGCAGAACTCCTCGATCCGGTCGGCGGGCATCCCGATCGGGTACACGCAGTCCGCGCCCGCCGCCAGGTAGGCCCGCGCCCGCTCGACGCCCTCCTCCACGTCCCGGCTGCCGTGCACGAACACGTCGACGCGGGCGTTGAGCACCAGGTGGGGGTCGGCGGCGCGCACCGCGCCCAGGAACTCCACCTGCGCGTCCAGGTCCACCATCGCCTCGGTGGCCGGCACGGAGTCCTCCAGGTTGCAGCCCACCGCGCCGGTCTCGGCCAGGCGGGCGGCGACCTCGGCGGGGGCCAGCGAGTAGCCGCGCTCGATGTCGGCGGTCACCGGCACGTCCACCGCCCGCGCCACGCGCGCCACCGCCGCGAACGCCTCCTCGGCGGGCATGTCCTCGCCGTCGCCGTAGCCCAGGGACGAGGACACCGCCGCGCTCGCCGTCGCGATCGCCGGGAACCGGGCCGCCACCACCTTCGCCGACGCGGCGTCCCACACGTTGGTCAGCAGGACGGGCGTCCCGGGCACGTGCAGGGCGCGCAGCACCGACGCTTTCTCCTCGCGGGTGATCATGGGCGACACCCTAGTGACCCATTGGCACCTTGCTAAGGTCCAATCCCGTGTCACAGTCATGGGCCACTTCGGGTGTGGACCTCCACCTCGACCTCGACCCGGGCACCGGCCGCCGCACCGGCCTGGAACACGCGCTGCGCGACGCCATCCGCGACGGACGCCTGGCCCCCGGCGCGCGCCTGCCCGCCACCCGCCGCCTCGCCGTCGAGCTGGGCCTGGCCCGCAACACCGTCGCCGCCGCCTACGACCAGCTCGTCGCCGAGGGCTACCTGACCGCCCGGCGCGGCGCCGGCACCCAGGTCGCCACCCTGCCCCGACCCGCCACCGACACCCCGGCCACCGGCCGCGACACCACCGCGCCCCGCCTGGACCTGCGACCCGGCAGCCCCGACGTCACCACCTTCCCCACCACCGCGTGGCTGCGCGCCACCCGCCGCGCCCTGCTCGCCGCACCCGCCTCCGCCCACGCCTACGGCGACCCCCGCGGCCTGCCCGACCTGCGCCACGCCCTGGCCGAGTACCTCGGCCGCACCCGGGGTGTCCACGCCGACCCCGAGCACATCGTCGTGACCTGCGGATACGTCCACGCGCTGGCGTTGCTGGCGAGCGTGCTGGACGGGCCGGTCGCCCTGGAGGACCCCGGTCTGCCGTTCCACCGCGAGGTCGTGCGCCGCGCCGGCCGCACCGTCGTCCCCCTGCCCGTGGACGCCGACGGCGCCCACTCCTTCCCCGACGGCGTCGCCGCCGCCGTCATCACCCCGGCCCACCAGTACCCCACCGGCGTCCCCCTCCACCCGCGCCGCCGCCACGCCCTCGTCGACTGGGCCCGCAGCACCGGCGCGGTGGTCGTCGAGGACGACTACGACGGCGAGTTCCGCTACGACCGCCAACCCCTCGGCGCGGTCCAGGGCATGGCCCCCGACCACGTCGTCTACGCCGGCAGCACCTCCAAGACCCTCGGCCCCGGCCTGCGCCTGGGCTGGCTGGTGCTGCCCGCCCGCCTGGTCGACCCGGTCGTGCAGGCCCGCCGCTACACCGACCTGATCACCGCCGCACCCACCCAACTCGCGCTGGCCGACCTGATCACCACCCACGCCTACGACCGCCACATCCGGTCCTGCCGCCTGCGCTACCGCCGCCGCCGCGACCAGCTGCTGGACACCCTCCACGGCCACACCGCCCTGGGCGTCTCCGCCGGCCTGCACGCCCTGATCCCCCACCCCGACGAGGCCGCCGTCCTGGCCGCCGCGAGCGCCGAGGGCCTGGCCCTCGGCGCCCTGAGCGACCACTGGCACGACCCGGCGGGCCGCCCCGGCGGCGTGATCATCGGCTACGGCACCCCCGCCGAACACGCCTGGCGCCCCGCCCTGGACGCCCTCGCGCGCATCCTCAGGACCTGACCCCCTCGGGTTCGAGCCCGACCGCCGCCGCGAACGACCCGTCCATGTGGAACGGCACCGACGTGTGCTCGTGCGCGATCCGCCACGCCCCGTCCACGCGCCGCCAGCACACCGTGGACCGGAACCACAGGTCGAACCGCTCCGGGTAGCCCTTGGGCAGTGCCGACACCCGGTTGAGGCTGTGGCAGAACGCCACGTCCCCGTCCGCCGCCACCACCAGGTCCCGCACCTCATGGTCCACCGGGCCGTCGAAGGTCGCGAACCACGCCCGCAGCGAGTCCGCGTCGGTCATGTCCCGGTGCTCCAGCGGCGGGGCCAACGTGAACCCCACCGCCCCCGGCAGGTAGTCCGCCGCCAACGCCTCCGCGTCCCCCGCCCGCATCGCCTCGACCCGCCGCGCCACCAGGTCCCTGATCTCGTCCACATCCGCCTCCGGCAACACCGGCACCCCCGACGGGCGCCGCTCAACCAGGACGTAGAAGCTGGCACCGGATTCTCGACACGTCCCGCGGAGGCACCGGTGAAATACGTCATCCTGATCTACGGCAACCCCGAGTCCCGCGCCATCTGGGACTCCCTGCCCACCGAGCAACGCGCCCGCGGCCTGGAGGACTACGCCCGCCTCAACGAGGACCTCGCCGACTCCGGCGAACTCGTCGTCACCGAAGCCCTCGCCGACCACGCCCAGACCAAGCGCCTGGTCCTCCGCGACGGCCAACGCACCACCACCGACGGACCTTTCGCCGAGGCCAAGGAACTGCTCGCCGGGTTCTACCTGGTCGACTGCGAGGACATCGACCGGGCCGTGGAGATCGCCTGGCGCGTCCCGGAAGCCCAGCTGGGCCTGGTCGAGGTGCGGCCGGTGATGACCCTCAACGACTTCCTGCTGTGACACCACGTCCCGCGGCCTTCGAACCGCTGCTGCGCGAGCTGGCGCCCCAGGTGCTGGCCATCCTCGTGCACCACCACGGCGACTTCGCCGCCTGCGAGGACGCCGTCCAGGAAGCCCTGCTCGCCGCCGCCACCCAGTGGCCCGCGCAAGGCGTGCCCGACAACCCCAAGGCGTGGCTGGTCACCGTCGCCTCCCGTCGCCGCGTCGAGGCCTGGCGCCAGGACACCGCCCGCGCCCGCCGCGAGCAGACCGCGTTCGCCCTCACCCCACCCGACCCCGACCCGGCCCCCGGCGTCGACGACACCCTCACCCTGTTCCACCTGTGCTGCCACCCGGCCTTGACCCCGCCGTCCCGGGTCGCGCTGACCCTGCGCGCAGTGGGCGGCCTGACCACCGCCGAGATCGCCCGCGCCTTCCTGGTGCCCGAAGCGACCATCGCCCAGCGCATCAGCCGCGCCAAACAACGCGTCAAAGGCACCCGGTTCACCCCGTCCGGCGACCTCGACGCCGTCCGCCACGTCCTCTACCTGATCTTCACCGAGGGCCACACCGCCAGCTCCGGCGACCACCTCAACCGCGTCGACCTCACCACCGAGGCCATCCGCCTGACCCGCCTGCTCCCCCACGACGGCGAAACCGACGGCCTGCTGGCCCTGATGCTGCTCACCGACGCCCGCCGCCCGGCCCGCACCACCCCCGACGGCGCCCTGATCCCCCTGGCCGACCAGGACCGCACCCGCTGGAACACCGACGCCATCGCCGAGGGCACCGCCCTGGTCCACCACGCCCTGTCCACCCACCCGGTCGGCCCCTACCAACTCCAAGCCGCCATCGCCGCCGTCCACGCCGAGGCCCCCACCGCCGCGGACACCGACTGGCCCCAGATCCTCACCCTCTACGACCTGCTGAACAGCATCGCCCCCGGCCCGATGGTCACCCTCAACCGCACCATCGCCCTGGCGATGGTCGACGGCCCCGACCCCGCCCTCGCCGCCCTCACCAAAGCCGAACAAGACCCAGCGCTCAAGACCCACCACCGCCTCCACGCCGTCCGCGCCCACCTGTTGGACCTGGCCGGTCGCCACGAGGAAGCCCGCCCCCACTACGCCCGAGCCGCCACCCTCACCCAAAGCCTCCCCGAACGCCGCTACCTCGAAAGCCGCACCTGACCGCAACTGCCGCCCGACCACAGCCGCCTGACCACCCGAAACTGTCGGTCCCCCGTGGGACAATGGAACCGGGGGCCGGAGGCCACGCCCGCCGCACCCGACGCAGCCACCGGACCCAGTCACCACCAGCGCCGGTCATCGCCCGTGCCTGGTCGCCGTCACCACCAGCGCGCGATCACCGCCCGCGCCCGGTCACCACTCCGCAGGCAGCCCCGGCTGGTGCGTCCCGAACGTCCACTCGAACCCCTCCGGATCCAGCACCCGGCACCGGTAGTTCCCCCACTCCGACTCCTCCGGCTTCCACACCGGCACCGCACCCTCCGCCACCGCCCGCGCGAACACCGCGTCGACCTCCGCCGCCGACGCCACCACCAGGTACGTCCCCTGCCCGCCGGTGTCCCCGCGCCGAGGTGGCCGCGCATACCCGTCCCGATCGCTGAACACCACCAGCGCCGCGTCCCCCAACCGCAGCTCCGAGTGCGCCACCCCGCCGTCGTCGTCCGGGTACCGCATCGTCGCCTCGAACCCGAACGCCCGCCCCAGCCACTCGATCGCCGCACCGGCATCCCGGTACCCCAAGTACACGCTCAACGAAGTCATGCCGACGATCATGACCACGATCGAGGACAGCCACCGCCCTCGATCCGCACCCGACCCACCGGAAACCGCCGTTCGGCGGATACCGAACGGGCCTCACTCTCGGTGAGGTGGTCACGTCGATGCGTCGGGGGACCATCGAGGGGGAGACAACGCTTTGTTCCGTCCTGTGCCGGTGCCCGAACTCCCACCCAGCACCGCACTGGCCGACCTGGCCATGACCCGCGACGACCACGCCTGGCTCGCCGGCACCACCGGCGTGTTCACCAGCCGCCCTTCCACGCCGCTCGTCCTGCGCTGGACCGGGGTCGACTGGACCGAGGAGGCCCTGCCCGACCTGCCCGCCGCCGCCAGCCTCGCCGGCATCTCCGCCGCCGCGCCCGACGACGTGTGGGCCGTCGGCAACACCGCCGGCCACCCCCTCGTCCTGCACTACGACGGCACCCGCTGGCACACCGTCACCACGCCCCGCATCCCGTGGGCCAAGGCCGTCGCCGCCATCACCCCCGACGACGTCCACGTCGTCGGCACCGGCGCCGACACCCTCCACTGGGACGGCACCACCTGGACCCGCGAAACCGTCCTGACCTCCGCCCGCGAAACCCTCCAGACCATCACCGCCTGCGCACCCGACGACGTCTGGGCCGGCGGCGGCGGACTCACCGGAGCCGGACCCGCCACCTACGAGTACCCCGTCCTCGTCCACTGGGACGGCACCGCCTGGAACGACCTGCACGGCCCCCGCCTGGACCACGGCCACATCGCCGCACTCGCCGCCGACGGACCGCACGACGTCTGGCTCGCCCACTCCCGCCACGCCGACGGCCTGCACATCCACCGCTTCGACGGCGAACGCTGGCACCCCGTCCCACCACCCACCGACGACGAGCGCCTCAGCCTCCACGGCGTCGCCGCCCGCTGGACCTGGGGCGTGCGCGCCACCCGCCGCACCTTCGAAACCCGCCCCGCCTACCACCGCTGGACCGGCGACCGGTGGACCGAACACCCCCTGCCCGACAACCTCGCCCGCACCTCCGCCTCCCACGTCGGCCTCGCCACCGACGGCACCACCACCTGGGCCTACCTCAAAACCGCCGCCGGCGTGCACGTCCTGCGCCACACCGCGGCCTGACCCCGCACCACGGGCCTGAACCGGCACACTGCGGCGTGACCTTCACCCTGACCACCCTCGGCACCGCCAGCCCTTACCCGCGCCCCGACCAGGCCTGCTCCGGCTACCTCCTGCGCACCGCCACCACCGCCATCTGGGTCGACGCCGGCCCCGGCACCCTGGCCAACCTCCAACGCCACACCCGCCCCGACCGCCTCGACGCCATCTGGATCTCCCACACCCACGCCGACCACACCGCGGACCTCCTGCCCGCCTACTACGCCCTGCTCTACGCCAACCTCCACCCCGAGGCCCCCATCCCCCTCTACGCACCCCGGGGCCTGGCCGACCGCCTCGACACCTTCCTCGCCGGCGCCCACCCCAACCCCGCGAGCGCCGCCTTCACCGTCCACGAACTCCACGACGACCACCGCGCCGACGTCGGCGACATCAGCCTCCACACCCTCGCCGTCGAACACGGCCTCCCCGCCTACGGCCTGCGCGCCACCCACGCCGGCGCCACCTTCGCCTACTCCGGCGACACCGCACCCTGCACGGCGCTCGACCGCCTGGCCGACCACGCCGACCTGTTCCTCTGCGAAGCCGACACCACCACCCCGTCCCCCCACCACTGCACCCCCGAAGACGCCGCCCGGGCCGCCCGCGGCGCACACCGCCTCCTGCTCACCCACCTCGGCCCCACCCTCACCGAACCCGAAGCCACCGAACGCGCCCAAGCCCCCGCCACCCACCCGAACCAGACCCACCCGATCCGGTGAAACTGCGGCCCGCCCCCACCCCCGCGACACTGGACCGGTGATCAAACTGACCGCGACCGTCCTCGACAGCCCCGACCCCCGCGCCCTGGCCCGCTTCTACAGCGCACTCCTGGGCTGGCCCATCGACCGCGACGACCCCGGCTGGGCCACCGTCCGCCCACCCGACGGCAGCGCCGGCCTGTCCTTCCAAGCCGAACCCGACCACGTCCGACCCACCTGGCCCAGCACCACCACCCACCAGCAGATGCAGATGCACCTCGACATCGAGGTCGACGACCTCGACACCGCCGGCCGCCGCGCCCAGGACCTCGGCGCCACCCCCGCCGACTTCCAACCCCAGGACGACGTCCGCGTCCACCTCGACCCCGACGGCCACCCGTTCTGCCTCTGGATCCGCACCTGACGTCAACCCCCACCCACCCCCGAGCGTGTACCAGGGGAGAACCGCACACACCCGAGGGGGACGCAGGTGTCGTTGACCGCCGACGACGCGCTGGCCGAGCTGTACCGGCGCGAACGACCGGGCCTGCTCCGCCTCGCCGTCCTCCTGCTCGGCGACCGCGCCCAAGCCGAGGACGTCGTCCAGGACGCCTTCCTCAACACCCACCGCAAACGCGCCACCATCGACCACACCACCGCCGCCGGCTACCTGCGCGTCGCGGTGGTCAACGGCGCCCGCACCGCCCAACGCCGCCGACGCCTCACCTGGCGCCACCACCGCACCACGAGCCCCGACGCACCCCCGGCCGACACCGACCTCCTGGTCGCCGAGGAACACCGCGAGGTCCTGCACGCGGTCCGCGCACTGCCCACGCGCCAACGCGAAGTCCTGGTCCTGCGCTACTGGTCGGGCCTGACCGAGGCCGAGATCGCCGACACCCTCGGCGTCTCGAAGGGAACGGTCAAGACCAGCGCCTCCCGCGCCCTAGCCACCCTCGCCCGACGCCTGGGAGACCAGCCATGACCAACCTCGAACACCGCCTCCAATCCGCCTTCACCGCCCTGGCCGACACCGTTCAACCCGACGACACGACCGGTTTTGTCGGTACCTCATGGGACAATGGAACCGGGGGCCGGAGGCCACGCCTCAACCTCGCCCCACACCCCCACCCCGACCCGCGCCCGAGCCGCCAGCGTCCGATCCTCGCGGCAGCAGCGGGCGTGGCACTCATCGCAGGCGCGGCGGCGCTGACCCTCGGACTCCGGGACCCCGCCCCGCCACCACCCGCCACCGAACAGACAGCCGCGACCACCGCGGCACCGACCACGGTCACCGGCCCGGCGATCCCCTACCGCCTCTACACCCACTGCGGCATCGACGAGGCCAAGATCGGCGACACCTACTACGAGGCCCTCACCCCGCTGCACGACGGCGCCCACAACCCACCCCCCGGCTGGGACAACCCCTACCAGGACGGCACGATGACCCTCGTCGGCGACACCCAGGCCGTCTTCCGCGACGCCAAGGGCCACGAGGTCACCTTCAGAGCCCGCCCCAGGGCCACGGCCCCCAAACAGCTGTGCAAGTGACCGTCACACGGCAGCCGCGCCACCGACCGCCCGCGTGATGGAGTCCAGCACCCCGGGGAACCGCTGCTCCATCTCCTCCCACCGCAGCTCGTGCGTGCGGTAGCTGCCCTGCGGCGTCACGCGCAGCACGCCCGCCTCCCGCAGCACCTTCAAGTGGTGCGACAGCGTCGACATGCTCACCGGCACGTCGAACTGCCCGCACACGATCCCGCCGGACCGGGCCAGGTCCGCCACGATCCGCAGCCGCACCGGGTCGGCCAGCGCGGTGAGCACGGTGGAGAGCTGGAGGTCCTCCACAGCGGGGTGTTGTAGCGCGCGCATGACCGCAGATCGTAGCCGCGATCACAGTATTCCAATTCTGTCTGCACTGAAGGAATAGAGATCTTTGAAACTGATAACATCCCGACCATGAGCCTGCCGGAGCCGGTCCGCGCCGAGCTGGACCGCGTCACCCACCCGGTCCTGGTCGACCTGGCGGCGTTGGAGCAGGTCCGCAGCCGCTTCGACGACGAGCAGGCCGCCGCCCTCGCGGGCTACCTGGGCGCCGCCCAGTCCCCCAACACCCTGCGCGCCTACCGCTCGGACTGGGTCGCCTGGGCGGCCTGGTGCCGACAGGAGGGCCGCCAGGCCCTGCCCGCCGACCCGGTCGACGTCGCCGTCTACCTGGCCGTGGCCGCCGAGAGCGCCAAGCCCGACGGCTCCCCCGCGTTCAGCCCGTCCACGCTGGAGCGCAAGTCCGCCGCCATCGCCGCCGTGCACGCCGCCGGCGGACTCCCCTCCCCCACCAGATCGGACGTCGTCCGCCTGACCTTGAGGGGCATCCGCCGCACCCGCCGCGCCCAGCCCCGCCGCAAGCGCCCGGTCCTGCTGGACACCCTGGCCGACCTGCTGGCCGAACGCCCCCCGCCGGGCTGGCCGACCGGCGTCGCACGCCGCCGGGACGCCCTCCTGCTGCTGGTGGGCTTCGCCGGGGCACTGCGCCGCAGCGAACTGGCCAACCTGCGTCTGGAGGACGTGACCGTCGACGTGGACTCCCGCACCCAGGAGCCGTTGCTGCTGGTGGAACTCGGCGTGACCAAGACCGACCAGACCGGCGCGCACCGCCAGCGGGTGGTGCTGCCGCGGGGCGCCCGGCGGCCGACGTGCCCGGTGTGCGCGTTCGCGGACTGGGTGGACGTGCTGACCACCGCCGACCCCCGCGCGCTGCTGGAGGACGAACCGGACCAGGAACCGACCCACCGCTGCCACGGCTACCGGCCGGCCGCGCACGAGGGCCCGCTGTTCCCGGCGGTGAGCCGGTACGGCCGGATCGCGGCCAAGCCGATGTCGGACAAGGCCGTCTCGGACCTGGTGAAGCGGTACGCGCTCAAGGCCGGCCTGGACCCGGCGCTGTTCGGCGGCCACTCGCTGCGCGCCGGGTTCGCCACGCAGGCGGCGCTGGGCGGGGCGAGCGACCGGGAGATCATGCGGCAGGGCCGGTGGACCAACCCGCGCACGGTGCACCGCTACATCCGCACCGCCAACCCCCTCGAGGACAACGCCGTCACCCGTCTGGGCCTGTGAGGACGGGTCCGGAAGTGTGACGCAGAGCGCACGAACGGTTGTTAACTGTAAACAGGCCCCCGCCGGACGGGGTGAACCGAACGGTCCAGCGAAATGCGGCACAAGACCGCTTGCCACCATTTGTTTCCGTGGTGTTTCCACCCGGTTTGAGCTGCGGTTTTGCCAGATTTTGGCGCGTCGTGCAGCGAGCTGACCTGCACTGCTCGGCAACTCGTGAAGCTGTCTCACGTCTTAAGAGGCCATTTACCCGCGCATTAACGGCCATACGATCAGTGCACTTGGTCGGCCCTCGCAACGACCACTGGCATTCCGCCGCCAGGACGTGGCCCCCGGACTACCCTGCACTGTCCGGGGGCCACCGTCACCCGCAGACGTCTCAGGTGGTCCCGCCCACCACCGCGTCCGACGACGGCTCCTCGTCGCGCTTCTCCGGCGGCGGCACGACACCGGACAGGTCGCCGCCGTTGTCGTTGACCCGCAGCACGAACGGCCGGGTCGGCGTGTAGGAGACCACCGACACCGACGCCGGGTCGACCACGATGCGCTGGAAGCCGTCCAGGTGCACGCCCAGCGCGTCCGCCAGGACCGCCTTGATCACGTCGCCGTGGCTGCACGCCACCCACACCGCGCGCGGCCCGAACTCCTCGGTCACGCGGGCGTCGTGGGCGCGGATCGCGGCCACCGCGCGGGCCTGCACCGTCGCCAGGCCCTCACCGCCGGGGAACACCGCCGCGGACGGGTGCTGCTGCACCACCTGCCACAGCGGCTCCTTGAGCAGCTCCTTGATCTCCTTGCCGGTCCACTCGCCGTACTCGACCTCGGCCAGCTCCGGCTCCACCACCGGCGACAGCCCCCGCGCGGCCAGCAGCGGCGCGAGGGTCTGGGCGCAGCGGTCCATCGGGGAGGTCACCACGGCGTCGATCGGCACGCCCGCGAGCCGCTCCACGAGCTTCTCCGCCTGCACCACCCCGCTGTCGGCCAGGCTCACGCCCGGCGCGCGACCGGCGAGGACCCCGGAGCCGTTGGCGGTGGAACGGGCGTGTCGGAGCAGGATCACGGTAGCCACGAAGACCACCCTATGTGGCGTTGATGAGCCCCATCGACAGCAGGCCCATCAGCACGATGCCCAGCGACAGCCGGTACCAGACGAACGCCGAGTAGCTGTGCTTGGACACATACCGCAGCAGCCACGCGATGGTGGCGTAGCCGACGACGAAGGACACCGCGGTCGCCACGATCATCTGCGGCACGGAGGCGGCGTTGGGCTCGGACCGGTCGAGCACGTCCGGGATGCTGAACAGCCCCGCGCCGAACACCGCGGGCAGGGCCAGCAGGAACGAGTACCGGGCGGCGGCGGCCCGCTCCAGGCCCAGGAACAGGCCGGCGGTGAGCGTGCCTCCCGAGCGGGACACGCCCGGGATCAGCGCCATCGCCTGCGCCAGGCCCATGCCGACGGCGTCCTTGAGCTCCAGCCGGGTGCGGATGTGCTTGGCGAACTGGTCGGCCACGCCCAGCAGGATGCCGAAGACCACCAGCACGGTGGCGGTGATCCACAGGTTGCGCAGGGAGCTGCGGATCTCGTCCTTGAACACGTAGCCCAGCACGCTGATCGGGATCGACCCGATGATCACGTACCAGGCCATCCGGTAGTCCTCGGTCTTGCGCGCGGCCTTGCTGAACAACCCCTTGAACCAGGCCGCGACGAAGTTGCCGATGTCCTTGGCGAAGTAGATCAGCACCGCGACCTCGGTGCCCAGCTGGATGACCGCGGTGAACGACGCGCCCGCGTCGTTGCCGAAGAACAGCGTGGAGACGATCCTGACGTGCGCCGACGAGGAAATGGGCAGGAATTCCGTCAAGCCTTGGACGATTCCGAGAACCAGGGCCTGCAACCAGCTCAACTACCCACTCCTGCCAGATCCAGAGCTTCGGTCGCGGTGCGTAGCGCCGCGATCCCCTGCTCGAGATCTTGCAGCATGGGCGAAAGGGTGAGCGTGGTGACCCCCGCTTCGGCGTAGACCTTCATCCGCTCGGCGATGCGCTCGCGGGTCCCCAGCAGCGACGTCGAGTCCAGGAACTCCACCGGCAGGGCGGCCATCGCGCCCTGGTAGTCCCGCGCCAGGTACTTGTCCTGCACCTCGGCGGCCTCGGCGGCGAAGCCCATGCGCACGGCCAGGGCGTTGTAGAAGTTCTTCTCGCGGCTGCCCATGCCGCCCACGTACAGCGCGGCGTAGGGGCGCACGGTGTCGGCGCACGCGCGCCAGTCGTCGCCGACGACCAGCGGCACGGTGGGGACGACGTCGAAGCCGTCGAGGGTCTTGCCGACCTTCTCCCGGCCTCGGCGGATGGCCTCCAGGGAGCCGGCGGAGTGCTCGGGCGAGAAGAACACGCCCAGCCAGCCGTCGGCGATCTCGCCGGTCAGCTCCAGGTTCTTCGGGCCGACCGAGGCCAGGTAGACCGGGATGTGCTCGCGCACCGGGTGCACGGTCAGCGTCAGCGCCTTGCCGGGGCCGCCGGGCAGCGGGAGCTGGTAGTGCTCGCCGTCGTAGCGCAGCTTCTCCCGGCGCAGGGCGGCGTTGACGATGTCGACGTACTCGCGGGTGCGGCCCAGCGGCTTGTCGAAGCGCACGCCGTGCCAGCCCTCGGAGACCTGAGGGCCGGACACGCCCAGGCCCAGCCGGAACCGGCCGCCGGACAGGGTGTCCAGGGTCGCGGCGGTCATGGCGGTCATGGCCGGGGTGCGGGCCGGGATCTGGAAGATCGCGCTGCCGATGTCGATGCGCTCGGTCTGCGCGGCCACCCACGCCAGCACGGTGGCCACGTCGGAGCCGTAGGCCTCCGCCGCCCACACCACCGACCAGCCCAGCCGGTCGGCTTCCTTGGCCAGTTCGAGGTTCGCGGCATCGTTGCCCGCACCCCAGTACCCGAGGTTCAGTCCCAGTCGCACGCACCGGACCCTACCGGCGGGTAACAGGGTGCGCCAGGGCAGGCTATCGGGTTGTTCTCGCCGGACATGCGCGGTGTGCGCCCGCCGGAATGTCGATCACCGTTTAGGCTGCGCCGCGTGGAACAGCGATACCTCGGCCGCAGCGGTCTGCGGGTTTCCCGAATGGCCCTGGGCACCATGACCTGGGGCCGGGACACCGACGCGGACGAGGCCGCCACCCAGCTCATGGCGTTCACCGAGGCGGGCGGCACGCTCGTGGACACCGCCGACGTCTACGTCGAGGGCGAGAGCGAACGCATCCTGGGCGGCCTGATCGGCGAGGTCGTGCCGCGCGACGACCTGGTCGTGGCGACCAAGGCGGTGGCCCGGCGCAACGACGGCCCGTTCGGCGGCGGCGCGTCCAGGGCGGCGCTGCTGTCCGCGCTGGACGGTTCCCTGCGCAGGCTGGGTGTCGAGCACATCGACCTGTGGCAGCTGCACGCGTGGGACGTGGCCGTGCCGCTGGAGGAGACGCTGTCGGCGCTGGACCAGGCGGTGTCCTCGGGCAAGGTCCGCTACGCGGGCGTGTCGAACTACTCGGGCTGGCAACTGGGCACCGCCGCCGCGCTGCCCGGCCACACGCCGATCGTGTCCACGCAGGTGGAGTACTCGCTGCTGGAACGCGGGGTGGAGCGCGAGGTCGCGCCGGCCGCCGAGCACCACGGGATCGGCCTGCTGCCGTGGGCGCCGCTGGGCCGGGGCGTGCTGACCGGCAAGTACCGCAACGGCACCCCGTCGGACTCGCGCGGCGCGTCGGCGCACTTCGCCGGGTACGTCGAGCAGCACCGCACGGAACGAGCGGCCCGGATCGTCCAAGCCGTGGCGACGGCCGCCGACGGCCTGGGCACCAGCCCCCTGTGCGTGGCCCTGGCCTGGGTCCGCGACCGACCGGGCGTCGTGGCGCCGGTGGTGGGCGCGAGGGACACCGGTCAACTGCTCGGCTCCCTGGCGGCGGAGGACATCTCCCTGCCGCCAGCCATCCGCTCGGCCCTGGACGACGTGAGCGCCATCGAATTCGGCTATCCGGAACGTCCGATGGGGTGAGTTCGACCGATTTTCCCGCTTTGGTGACTTTGGGTAACCGAATTTGTGAGCTCTGTTACCCCAATGGCGGTGTTGGTCTGAACCAGGTCTAGCGTTCCCGGCCGTGCGCGATTCAAGTGACACAGCCGCGGTGACGCGGCGCAAGCTGTTCGGCCTCACGGCCGGCACGGCGGCGGCCCTGACCGTCGCGTCCTCCGCCTCCGCCCAGGAGGCTCCGGAATCGAAGTCCCTCGACGCGGAAGGCGCGTGGCGCAAACTCGCCGAGGGCAACCAGCGTTTCGTCAGCGGCCACCAGACCCACCCCCACGAGTCGTTGAAGTGGCGGGAGTCCCTGGTCAAGGGCCAGCACCCGTTCGCGTGCGTGGTCGGCTGCGCCGATTCCCGCGTGCCACCGGAACTGCTGTTCGACGAGGGCTTCGGCGACCTGTTCACCATCAGAGCGGCCGGCGAGGTCTTGGACACCAGCGTCCTGGGCAGCGTCGAGTACGCGGTGGAACACCTCGACGTGCCACTGGTGGTCGTCCTGGGCCACGCGTCCTGCGGCGCGGTGTCGGCGACCATCGACGTCATCCGCGGCCGGGCGGAGGTCAGCGGCGACATCTCCACGCTCGTGCGAGCGATCGAGCCTGCCGTGCTGGCCACGCCGCCGGACAAGGACGAGAAGGCCTTCCTGGCCCGGTGCGTGGACAACCAGGCCAAGCGGGTGGCGGCCCTGATGGTCGAGCGCTCGGTGACCATCCGAACCGCAGTGCGCCACCACGGCCTCAAGGTCGTGGCCGCCAGCTACCAACTCGACACCGGCGCGGTAACCCGCCTGAGCTGACCACCCACACGGTGGCCTTTCTCGCGCGAAGCGCGGCGTGGCAGTCCGCCGAGGGGGACACAACTCAACTTGGGCTTCTTGCTTGTGTCATCCCCGTATGGCCTGCCCGAAGGGCT